>CALGVF010000256.1 GCA_937920115.1 uncultured Clostridia bacterium | reverse complement strand
TCTCGCCCTCGGTTCGTCTCTGAACTTGGTCTGAATCTGATAAATCATAAACGGGTAATCGGTATAAGAAGCGGCGACGTCTCTCGCGAGATGAACAGCGGCTTCCTCGTGGGTCATTCCGAGTACCATTTTCATATTGTTTCTATCGGTGAAACGAGCCATTTCGCTGCCGATACTCGTATATCTTCCCGATTCCTCCCAAAGCGAAGCGGGCATCACGACGGGGAACAGAACTTCTTGTCCGCCGATTTTATCCATTTCTTCGCGAATGATTTTCTCGATTTTAGAGGTTATCCTCTTCGTGGGGTTGAACAACGAATAACTGCCGTTGCTCATATACTTGATATAGCCGCCCTTCATCATAAGGGCGTGACTTGCGATCGTACAGTCCTTGGGCGTCTCTTTATATCTTGCGCCGAGTAAGTTTCTTACAAGCATTTTTAATCTCCGATTACAATTATAGATAATAATCATTATATAAAATAAATTGAAAAAAGTAAAGCGATATAATGGTTTTTTGATGAAATTAAAAATTATACGGCGTATTTTTTCCGCCCGCTTAGAATAGAAAATGAAAATTTTTAAGTCGAGCAGAAAACAACCCCTATTCGCTTGTAAATGACGAAAAAAAATTGTATAATGTTTTCGAGTGCGTTTCTTACGACGCTCACAGGAGATTTACTAATGGATATAAGTCAACTTTCCGTAAACACGTTGAGGGTCCTTTCAGCAGAGGCAATCGAAAAGGCAAAATCGGGTCACCCCGGACTTCCGCTCGGAAGCGCTCCTATCGCTTACGCCCTTTTCGCGAAACACCTTAAATTCAACCCGAAAGACCCCAACTTCGCAGACAGAGACAGATTTATTCTGTCGGCAGGTCACGGCTCGATGCTTTACTACTCTCTTCTTCACCTGTTCGGATACGACGTGTCTATGGAGGACATAAAGAACTTCCGTCAATTAGGCTCGAAAACCCCCGGACACCCCGAATACGGAGTTACCCCCGGAGTGGAAACAACCACAGGACCTTTGGGTCAAGGTATTGCGAACGCGGTCGGTATGGCGATTGCCGAAACGATTTTAGCGGCGACCTTCAATAAACCCGATTACAACATAGTCGACCACTACACTTACGCCCTCTGCGGCGACGGCTGTATGATGGAAGGTATCGAGTATGAAGCGGCTTCGCTCGCAGGCACTTTGAAACTCGGCAAGTTGATAGTTTTATACGATAAAAACAATATTACGATAGAAGGCGACACCGACGGAGCGTTCACCGAGGACGTGGGAAAACGCCACGCCGCTCAGGGTTGGCAAGTCATAAACGTCAAGGACGGCAACGACGTGAAAGCGATTGCGAAAGCAATAGCGAAAGCGAAAGCCGAAAAGGAAAAACCGTCGCTTATAATCGTCAGAACAGTCATAGGTTACGGCTCGCCGAAAGCGGGTTCCGCAGACACTCACGGGTCTCCCCTCGGAGCGGACGGCATTAAGGGGCTGAGAGAAAATCTCGGCTACGACTACCCGCCGTTCACCGTTCCCGAAGAGGTAAAAAAATACCACCACAGATACACCACGAAAGGCATAAGACTTCAAAGAATTTGGAAGAGAACGTTCAAGGCGTATCAGGCGGCGTACCCCGAACTCGCTCAGAAGTATTCCGACTATATGAAAGGAAAACTTCCGAATTTCTTTAAAGAAAAACAACTTTACGATTTCCCGAAGCCCGACGCGACGAGAAATACGAGTTCAAAAGTTCTCAATATTCTAGCAGACCTTATACCGAATCTCGTCGGCGGCAGCGCGGATTTAGGACCGTCGAATAAGTCGGTAATGAAAAACAGAACCTACTACTCCGCGGAAAACAGAAGCGGAACGAATTTCCATTTCGGAATAAGAGAACACGCTATGGCGGCGATTTGCAACGGCATTTCACTTCACGGCGGTTTGAGACCGTACTGTGCGACTTTCTTCATTTTCTCGGACTATATGAAAAACGCCATGCGTTTGTCCGCTTTAATGAACAGAAACGTGACTTATATTCTCACGCACGATTCTATCGGGGTCGGCGAGGACGGTCCCACGCATCAACCCGTCGAGCAACTTGCGGGACTTCGGGCGATACCGAATATGAAAGTATTTCGCCCTGCGGACGGAAAAGAGACGGTCTGCGCATGGATAACCGCTCTCGAAGAAGAAGGTCCGACCTGCATAGTTTTGTCGAGACAGAATCTTCCGCAATACGACGAATCAAACGGCAACGCGTTAAAAGGAGCGTACGTTCTTTCCCGTTCGACGAAGAACCGTTCGGACGCAATCTTAATGGCGTCGGGGTCGGAAGTCGAACTCGCAATGAAAGCGAAAGAGGCGTTAAGACTCGAAGGAATAGACGTAACGGTCGTTTCGATGCCCTGTATGGAACTTTTCGACAAGCAAAAACAAACGTATAAAAACAGCGTTTTAAACCCGTCGATAAGAGCGAGAATAGCAATCGAAGCGGGAGCGAAATCGCCTTGGTACAAATACGTAGGCTTGGACGGAGAGGTTATAGGAATGGACACGTTCGGAGCGTCCGCACTCTACTCCGCTCTTCTCGAAAAATTCGGTTTCACTGTTGAAAACGTAGTCGAAACGGTAAAGAGAACGATAAGCAATTTAAAGAATAAGTAAGCGAAATCTATTAAATAGCGAATAGTAAAAACTTAAAATATATAGCCGCCCGACCGCAATGCGGTCGGGCGGCTATATAATTATAACGAAATTAGGTTCAGTTCGTTTCTCTCGTAATTTCAATCGTCTTATCGCAGGTTACAGCCGCTTTCTGCCTGTGAGAAATCATTACGCAGGTAATTTCTTTCTCGGATAAATTTTTGAGCATACGGCTTTCCGTCTCAGCGTCGAGAGCAGAAGTCGCTTCGTCTAAAAGCAAAACAGGTCTCCCCGAAATCAACGCCCTCGCGACGGCTAATCTTTGAATTTGCCCCTCGGATAAGCCGAGTCCTCTTTCACCTAATACGGTTTCGAGTTTATCGGGCAAATCGTAAACGAATTCGCCGCAACAAGCCTTTAACGTTTCCTCTATTTCGTCGTCATTGACAGCCCCGTCGGCAAAAAACGTTAAATTCTCTCTTATCGTTCCCGAAAACAGGAAATTGCCCTGCGGAACGTATGAAAAGAGACTTCTCGTTTTTTCGTTTAGCGGAATGTTTTTACCGCCGCAACGAACGTAAACAGAGCCGCTTTGCGGCGTGTAAATTCCGAGCATAATTTTGAAAAGCGTACTCTTCCCCACGCCCGAAACGCCCGAAATTAAAACGCTTTTGCTCTTTTTTATCTCAAACGACAAATCTTTCAATACGGGTTCGTCTCCGTAAGAAAAAGACAGGTTTTCGCACCCGATACCCTCGAACGACTTTATAATACTTTCCGTTTTTTCGTCTTTTACCTCTTCCGTGTATACGCCGTCGATTTCGGCAAGGCGTTCCGCGCTCGCCTGTCTTGCGTAGTAGACGGGGATAATCGACGAAAACGAAGTGAACGGGCGTTGCAACTGCTCCATTAAAAGCACTACGGACAGTATCGCTCCGTAGTCGGTCGAACCCTTAAAAATACCTACCGCGCACCACACGACCGCAAATATCATTCCCGAGTTGGAAATAAGCGAATAGATAACGCCGACGACCGAGTTAAGTTTTGCCCTCTCTATCCGTCTGTTATAGTATTTTTTAAGTATATTTCCCGACTTTTTCTCGGTTTTTTCTTCCGCTCCATAC
The DNA here is from genome assembly GCA_937920115.1 of uncultured Clostridia bacterium. Taxonomy (GTDB): domain Bacteria; phylum Bacillota; class Clostridia; order Christensenellales; family Borkfalkiaceae; genus UBA10281. The sequence continues at coordinate 6,166 of CALGVF010000256.1, read as the reverse complement.
GCTTTAATCGTTATCGAAGAGACGATGCTCTCCTGCATAAACGACTTGTTTTCAGCGTCCGAAGCCATTATTTCCTTTTGATAAAATTTCAATTTTTTTCTGAAAACCGCCGTAATCGCAACGAGTATTACTCCGCCCGCAATCAGTATCGCCGTAAAAATTTTGTCTATAAAAAACAACGCCCCTATACAGCCGATAAGTTGCGTAATCATTCCCGCGGTTGCGGGCATAAGCCCTACGGTATCGGTCGATATTTCCGCAGTATCCTGCGTAAGTCTCGAAACGAGATCGCCGCTGTGATATTTCGATATTTCCTTATAATCGGCTTTAAGAACCCGACCGAAAAGTCTTTTTCTGAGTCCCGTCGATATGTCTGCTCTCGTTTTTTCCGAAAAGAAACGAATTAAGGCTTGCAACGTTATTCTGAAAATTAAAACGGCAAGCAAAACGACGACGAACGTAATAATGCCTTTTTTATCGCCGTCGGTTGCGGAATTTACAAGGTATTTCGTCAGAAACGCGAAAGCGACGGACAGACAGGTAGCGAGTACCGAAGCCGCCGTAAGCATTATCACGGATAATTTATAAGGTTTTATCTGCTCGCCGAGCCACTCTTTTCCGCTTTGCATTACTTTTTCCCTTTTATTATTCTTTTCAGAACGCCCTTTATTCTACATTTCAAAACAACGAAAAATCTTCTCGGTTTATAAAAACGCAGGCGATTTTTTACATACTTTAAATATCTTTTATCGTCGGGGAAAATCTGTTTTTCGCCCTTGAAATAGGAAGTCAGAACGCCTATTACGTTTTCTTCCTTTATCCTCTCGTCCGAGTAACAGTTATCCCCTCTTATTATGTAACCGAAGTCCGTAACCGATATTACGCGGTGTAAAACGTAGGCGTCGCCCCTTGTGTACAACGCCACGTCCCACGGCTTTAATCTCTCGGTCTTTTTCTCGATAACTACGACGTCTCTGCCGCTTTTTATCATTGGAAGCATACTTACGCCGCTCGTAGTTCCGACGAATCGCCCTTCCGTTTGCATCAACTCTTTAAGATTGAGTTTATCCGAAAACTGTTCCATATCGCTATTCACCCTTGTTCATAGCGTCGAAAGAAGTCCGAAACGCCTCGTCCGAAATATCGCATTTAAGAAGATACGACGGAACGGTTTTTATAAGAGAATCGCAAAGTTCCAAGGTATTCGCTACCGCCGCGGGGTCGTCGGGCAACAAAATCTGCGTAAAAATTCTGTCAGCCGCTTCGCCGACCGTCAATTTCGTTATTTCGTTCTTTTTAGCCTGTTCGAGAAAGCAAAGACCGTAAAGTTTGCATTTCCCGTTATAGCCGAGCCTTTCTTTGCCCTGCCACGGCGTGCCGTAGACTATGAACGAACCGCCGTCGTACGCTAAAATGGGTTTATCGCCGTTTAAAATCTTCGCTTCGGGCAAATTTTTAAGCCACAAAGAAGTATGCGTGGATTTTCCCGTTCCGCTTCTGCCTAAAAAGGCGTAACATTTGCCGTCGTACTCGACAACCGCACAGTGCATAAGAAAGCGATTGAACATAGGCATACGATTGCATATATTGCGATATATGCAAATGTTTTCGATATACCCGTCGGAAAAGTCTGGCGACTGCTTCTTTTCGGCAGCCAACTCCTCGTTGGAAACCGATACTTCGATATCGAAACGCTCTTCGTCCTCCGCTAAGTAATTTTTGCAAAATTTATCCGTAAAGGGGAATCTGTTGTTAATTTTTACGTTCAGATCGGCTATTCTGTAAATCATACCTTAATAATAGCACATTTTGCCGTTAATTACAAGTAAAATAATAAAAAGAGTTGCTTTTTACGGCAACTCTCTCGTCTTTTAAACATCTTTATTCAATACTCTGAACAAAAACTCTTTCGTTCTCGGGTTTTCGGGCTTGTCGAAAATCACTTCGGGGGTATTGTCTTCCGCTATTACGCCGTTATCCATAAACACAACTCTCGTCGAAACGTCTCTCGCGAAACTCATTTCATGCGTAACGACAATCATAGTAAGTCCCGTTTTCGCAAGGTCTTTCATTACGAGCAGAACTTCGCCCACCATTTCGGGGTCGAGAGCCGAAGTCGGTTCGTCGAAAAGGAGAACCTCCGCTTCCATAGAAAGGGCTCTCGCGATAGCGACCCTTTGCTTCTGACCGCCCGAAAGTTGCGACGGGCGAGCCTTTTCGTATTGTCCCATACCGACCTTATTGAGAAAATACCTCGCTTTTTCGATTGCCGCTTCTTTCGACCGTTTAAGCACCTTTACCTGCCCTATAACGCAATTATCGAGTACGTTCATATTGTTGAACAGGTTAAACTGTTGGAATACCATACCGACTTTTACGCGGTAAGACGGAACGTTGAAATTTTTGTCGAGTATATCCTCGCCGCGATAATATATTTCTCCGCTCGTCGGCATTTCGAGCAAATTTATACAACGAAGCATCGTGCTTTTACCCGAACCCGAAGCCCCTATTACCGACACGACTTCGCCTTTTTTAACGGCGAAATCGACGCCCTTTAAAACCTCGTGTTTACCGAAAGACTTTTTTAAATTTTTAATCTCTATTACGTTATCAGTCATTTGGAACGTCCTCCGTTTTAACTTTTATCATGGAAGCCGAATCGCTTTGCGAACCGCATATAGTGTAATTTTTGTTTCCGTCAAGCAGTCTTTCAACGAGCCGTAAAAGTCTCGTTATCGTGAACGTCATTACGAAATAAATCACGCAGATAATCGCGTAAGTTTCAAATATAGCGTAGGTCGCTTTGGAAGCCACGGTCGCCTGATAGAAGAGTTCCGCAACGCCGATTACGTTCAACACCGAAGTATCTTTTATGTTGATAACAAATTCGTTCGAAACGGCGGGAAGAATATTCCTTACGACCTGCGGCATAACGACGTGAGTCATTATCTGAAAGTGCGTCATACCTATCGACTCAGCCGCTTCATATTGTCCTTTGTCTACCGAGATTATGCCGCCCCTCACGATTTCTGAAATATACGCTCCCGTATTTATCGATACGATTATGAGAGCCGACGGCAACAACGGCAAAGTCGTTCCCCCGCTCAAAAAGGCGTAACCCCAATAAATCACCATCGCCTGAACCATCATGGGCGTACTTCTGAATATCTCGATATAGCACGATAAAAGAAAATTTACTATTCGCTGTATGACCACGAGCCATTTTTTCCTCGACAACGGAATAGTTTTGATAATTCCGACGATTATACCGATAAAAAGTCCCGCGACGGTAGATACGAGGGCGATAAGCAATGTATTGCCCACGCCGTAAAGAAGTTGCGTTCCGTAAGTTTTCAGAATATACCCGACAGACTCGAAAAATGTTTTCTCCTCGTCCACCTCGATTGCGAGATTTTTGGCGGAAAGTATAGAATCGAGCATCAGGGAGTCCCTTTCGTCATCGGAAATATTCTTTAACGCCACGTTGACCTTGGATAAAAGTTTGGAACGTTTTTTAAGCCCGACGGCAAGCGTAACGTTCGACATATCCTCAACTTCAAAACCCGTTTCGTCCGCACCGTTATTCGTAAATGGCAAAAAGACAAAATTCGGGTTTGCGTTGCAGTCGGCTTTCGCCCCCGGTTCTTCCGCTATGTAACCGTCGATTGTCTTAGAGTTTAACGCGGTAATCATCGTCGGGAAGTCTTCGAGAGCCGTCTGATGCTTTACGTTCGGTATCTGATCCACTACTTCGTCGTGGAACGTTCCCGCCTGAGCGACGATTTTTGCACCCGACAAATCCGACAGTTTTGTTGCATTCGCATATTCGCCGTCTCTTCTTACCACGACTACAAGATTAGACTCGTAATACGCGTCCGAAAAGGCAATTTTCTTCTTACGTTCGGCGGTTGGACTCATACCCGCGATAATCAGATCGAGAGACCCCGACCTTACGGACGGTATCAGAGAATCCCACTTATATGCGTGAATTTCGAGTTCCATGCCAAGCGATTCGGCAATTTTTTTCGCGATTTTAACGTCGTAACCGTTAGCGTATAAACCGTCTTTTCCGTATATCGGAACGGCACCGTCGGTATCGTCCTGCTGAGTCCAATTATACGGCTGATAACCGCACTCCATACCGACTTTCAGTATTCCGTCGTCTTTATCCGAACAGGATATGCAGGAAACGGAAAGCAGTACGAGCATTACCGCAAGTAAAATAAAACCTATTTTTTTCTTCATTTGCTTCTCCTTGCCTAACAGATTCTAAAATTGTAATAAAAAAATCTCACAGCAAAGCGACAATGCAATACTGTGAGAACGACGTTCTTTAATATCACGATAGCGCTCCGCTAAGTCTAAGACTTTATGCGACAGTCGGCGACATATTCTGTCGACGCCCAACCTATTACGCTTCTCAAAAAACGTAATGATTTCGGCGGGTCTTCCTTTCGGGCGATTCCCTTTTGAGCGGTTAAATCGTCGTACTTTTAAGCCCCGCGCCTCTATCTCTTTTATTCAATTTTTCTTCATTCTACAACAAAACGTTTCAAAACGCAAGCGTTTTTAATATGTTTTTATTTATTTTTTCCGTACTCGTTCACATTTTTTACTATTTCGTCGAGTTTTGCAAGCACTTCGTCTTTACCCTGCCTAGTTTCCGACGACACGGCAATAACGTTTTTTTCGGTCACGGCGAAAAATCTCGCGATGCTCGCGACGTTCTTTTTTACATTCATTCTCGAAAGTTTATCCGCTTTCGTCGCGATAAAACTGAACGAAAACGCCGAGGAATGTAAAAAGTTTACCATAGTGACGTCGTCCGCGGTCGGGTCGTGTCTTATATCGACGAGCGAGAAAACGTAATCGGCGTTGGACTTGTCGGCAAAAAATTCTTCCATTACCTTGCCCCACCTCTCCTTTTCGGTTTTGGACACTTTCGCGTACCCGTACCCGGGGAGGTCGGCTAAGATAAATTCGCCGAAGTCGAAATAGTTTATGAGCCGAGTTCTGCCGGGCGTATCGGAAGTTTTTGCGAGTTTCTTCTGATTTGCAAGCATATTTATAAACGTGCTTTTACCCACGTTCGACTTGCCCGCAACGGCGATTATCGGCTTTTCGCTTTTAACAAACTGAGACGGAGAAGCCGCCGATATAATAAAAGTTGCGTTCTTGATTATCATCTCAATGCCGTAGAAAGAACTTCCCTTAAATCGCTTACGGGAACGAACTTCATCTCCTTTCTTATGTTGGACGGGATTTCTTCCAAATCTTTTACGTTCTTATCGGGGATAATAACGTTTCTGATTCCTAATCTGTAAGCCGCGAGCGACTTCTCTTTCAAGCCGCCTATCGGCAGGACTTTTCCTCTTAAAGTAACTTCGCCCGTCATGGCGATATCGCCTCTGACCTTTCTGCCCGTAAACGCCGAAGCGATCGCCGTCGTGAGAGTTACGCCCGCGCTCGGTCCGTCTTTCGGGGTCGCCCCCTCGGGAACGTGAATATGGACGTCGTTATTCTCAAATTCTTTCTCGTCAATACCCAACTCAGCCGAGTGCATTTTAACGTAAGTCAAAGCGATTTTCGCAGACTCCTGCATAACGTCGCCGAGTTTACCCGTAAGAACGAGATTGCCTTTACCCTTATATAAAGCGACTTCCACGGGAAGCGTAGTACCGCCGACCTGCGTCCATGCAAGCCCCGTAGAACAACCGACCTCGTCGCTTCTGAGTTCGTCGGTATAAGAAAATCTGTCCGCCCCGAGAAGTACTCCGACCTCGTCGGCGTCTATAACGTACTTCCTTTTTCTCTTCCCCTCAGCAAATGCGGTCGCCGCTTTCCTACACACGCCGCCTATCTCTCTTTCGAGATTTCGGACGCCCGCTTCTCTCGTAAACCCGTCTATAAGTCGATAAACGCCGCTTTCCGTAAATTCAATCTTCTTGGAATCGAGTCCGTTTTTCTCTATTTCCTTAGGTACGAGATACCTCTTCGCGATCTCCGCTTTTTCGTTTCTCGTATATCCGCTGAGTTCGATTACTTCCATTCTGTCAAGAAGAGGCGACGGAATGGTATCGAGCGAGTTGGCAGTCGTTATGAAAAGAACCTTAGACAAGTCGTAAGGAATTTCAAGGTATCTGTCTCTGAACGTGGAGTTCTGCTC
>CALGVF010000255.1 GCA_937920115.1 uncultured Clostridia bacterium | reverse complement strand
GTTTTCGGTGAGGTAACTTCTTATCTCTCTTTCAATCGACGGCTGAATAAGTCTTTTGTACGCGTCCGCAACGGCGGCTTTAACGCAATCGGTGGTAACGCTGCCTTCTTTTACGAAACCTATCTCGCAAACCCTTACGGCAAACTGCTCGTCAATTGCGACCTTTACTTTAAGATACCCCTCTTCTTCGCCTCTATTTATAGCGAGTACTCTGTGCGACTTGATTTCGGAAACGGGTTCCGAGTAGTCGGCGTACATTTCGTAAGTCTTCGCTCCGTCTTCCTCGGCTTTCTGTATTTTCGTGGAGATTTCGCCGTTTTTGAGATAAATTCTGCGGAGTTTCTTTCTGAGTTCCGCGTCGTCCGATATTCTTTCCGCGATAATATCTTCCGCTCCCGCCAAAGCCTCTTTCGCAGTTTTGACTCCGAGTTCCTCGTTTACGAACGGCTTTGCAAGTTCTTCCGCAGTTCCGCTTTTTACGTCCTGTTTTAAAAGAATATCCGCAAGGGGTTCCAAGCCTTTCGCGATAGCGACCGTCGCCCTCGTCTTTCTCTTCTGCTTGTACGGTCTGTAAATGTCTTCGACCTCGGTCAGAGTTTCGGCTGCGGAAAGAGCGGCGGCTATTTCTTCCGTCATTTTTCCCTGCTCTTCTATCGACTTCGTGACCTCGTCTTTACGCTTCTCGATATTTCTGAGATAAGTAAGCCTGTCGGCAAACTCTCTTAAAACCTGATCGTCGATATGCCCCGTCATTTCTTTTCTGTAACGGGCGATAAACGGTATCGTGTTTCCCTCGTCCAAAAGCGAAACGATATTTTTAACGTGTTCGTCTCTCAATTTGAATTCTTCTGTAATCTGCTTTAAAATATCCATTATTTTTTCCTCAAATTTTGTTTCAGATATTCTTTGTCTTCTTTCGCCGCTCTGAACGAATCGCTTATTTTCGATATTGACTTATTCTGCGTGAACGCCGAAAGTTTATTGTCTTTTAAAAATTCCATGGTCTTATCTCTGAATTTCACGAACGCGACCGAAACAAGCCATGCGATAGCCATATCGTTATAGTAGCCTTTTCCGTCGTACTCTTCCGCCATTTTCAGAACCTCGTCGATATGGTCTTCGTCCAGATAAAAGTCCATAAGCGATACGAGATAAAACCGCAGGTAAAACCCTTCCGAGCCTTTTATGTTTTGTTTAACGTAATCAAAAAATTTCTCTCTGTCATTCTTGTCGATTTTCAACGTCGGAACGAAAGTATCTATATTCGCCCAACAATCGCAGCGTGCGAGATACTCGTCCTTTC
>CALGVF010000254.1 GCA_937920115.1 uncultured Clostridia bacterium | reverse complement strand
TATATTTGCTTTGCGGCAAGTTGATTTATAGCCGTAGGGGACGACGCCTCGGCGTTCCGCAAAACGAGTGTAATGCTTTACGGTAGTTATATTGCCTGTCGGCAGTGATATTTTGCTTTGCAAAGTGATATTGCTGTCGCAGTTATATTTGCTTTGCGGCAAGTTGATTTATAGCCGTAGGGGACGACGCCTCGGCGTCCCGCAAAACGCTCGATTATAACGAATAGTAACAAGGAAATAAAATGATAGCGTATTTAAAAGGTAAAGTAATAGATGTTTTCGACGGCGGCGTGGTCCTCGAAAACGGCGGCATAGGTTACGAACTTCTGTGTACCGCCTCTCTTTTCGGTAAACTTACCGCGGATAAAGAGGGCGGAGCGTATACCTACCTTCAAGTCAGAGAGGACGGACTTTCGCTGTTCGGCTTCGCCACGAAAGAGGAAAAAGGCACGTTTTTAAAACTTATCGCCGTTTCGGGCGTAGGTCCTAAAATGGCTATGGGTATTCTGTCGGGTATGAGCGTGGGCGACCTCGCTACCGCTATCGCAACTAACGATATCAAGTCTCTTTCCAAGGTCAAAGGTCTCGGCAAAAAAACCGCGGAACGCATTATTCTCGAACTTCGGGAAAGCGTCTCAAAGGGCGACCTTGCCGTCTCTACCGAAGTCGGCGGAGCGGTTGCGGCGAACGCGTTTACGCCCGAGGATGAGGACGCTATGGCTGTGCTTGTAAGTCTCGGGTTTTCGAGCGTTCAGTGCAGAAAGGCGATTGAGGGCGCGAAAAACGGCGGGGCGAAAACGATACAGGAAATCATTTCGTCCGCTTTGCAGTTAATGGGCAGGTAAATTATAATGTTCGATGAAGAAGAAAGTCTGATAGTCAGCACTAAAACCGAATACGACGAAGTCGAAAACGTATTGAGGCCAAAGTCAATGGAAGGCTACGTCGGGCAGGAAAAGGCGAAAACCACCCTGTCCGTATTTATGCAGTCGGCAAAACTTCGGGGCGAGCCTCTCGACCACGTTTTGTTGTACGGTCCTCCGGGACTCGGAAAAACGACCCTCGCGCATATAATCGCCGCGGAAATGGGCGTTCAGATAAAGGTCACTTCGGGTCCGTCGATAGAAAAATCGGGCGATTTGGCGGCGATTCTCACTAATTTAAACGAGGGCGACGTGCTGTTTATCGACGAAATTCACAGACTCAATCACAACGTGGAAGAGATTTTATATCCCGCAATGGAGGACTTTTCGCTCGACTTCATAATCGGCAAAGGCCCGTCGGCGAGGTCGGTGCAGATACCCCTTAAAAAATTTACGCTTGTCGGAGCGACCACGAGGGCGGGAATGTTGAGTTCGCCCCTCCGCGACAGATTCGGCGTTATTCTCCGTCTCGAAATGTATACCGTGGAAGAACTTGCGGAAATAGTACGACGTTCGGCGGCAACGCTCGGCACGCCCGTTTCCGAAGACGCTTCGATTGAAATCGCGAGACGAAGCAGAGGCACGCCGAGAATAGTTAACAGGCTTTTAAAGAGGGTCAGAGACTTTTCTATCGTAATGAACCATTCGGAAATTACATACGACGACGCTCGTCACGCTCTCGAAAGGTTGGAGATAGACGATTTGGGGCTTGACAACATAGACATACGATTGCTCACTTCCATGATGGATAAATTCGGCGGCGGTCCCGTCGGTCTCGACACGATAGCCGCGACCATAAACGAAGATTCAAACACGATAGAGGACGTATACGAGCCGTATTTGTTGCAACTAGGCTTTATTCAGAGAAGCCCGAGGGGCAGAATGTTGACGGCTAAGGCTTACGAACATCTCGGCAAACCGCTCCCGAAAAAATACAGAGAGCAGGTTTCGATGTTCGACGACGGACAGAATTAAAACCGCAAAAA
>CALGVF010000253.1 GCA_937920115.1 uncultured Clostridia bacterium | reverse complement strand
CTGTCCCGAAATTCTGTCGAAGTGCAGAAGACTTAAAAGCCGCGAGGGCAGACTCGACCTTATCGTGGTCGACCATATCCAACTTATGAACGCTCAGACGAAGAGCGACAGCCGTCAGCAGGAAATTACAGAAATATCGAGAGGACTTAAAATGATAGCGAAGGAACTCGATATTCCCGTAATCGCCCTTTCGCAGTTGTCCCGTCAGGTTACGAGCAGAAAGGGTCAGGAACCCGTGCTTTCCGATTTGAGAGAGTCGGGAGCAATCGAGCAGGACGCGGACATAGTTATGTTCATTCACAGACCCGACCTTGTCGCCGAAGAAAAAGAGTTGGAGCAGAATAAGGTCAAGAGGAACGTGGCTCAGATAATACTCGCCAAAAACAGAGCGGGCGAGTGCAACAGATTCAGTCTTCTATTCAAGGGCGAAAATTCCAAGTTCGTCAATCCCCCCGTAGGCTTTGCCGACGATATCGACGTACCGCCCGAAAGACCGCAGAGAACCCCACACGAGTTCAGAAATATAGACGATAACGTAGGCGGCGAAGAGGCGGGAGAAGAAGTACCATACGAAGGCGGTGACGAAACGAATGACGTCTTCTGATAACGGTAAAAACGAATTTACGTATATCACAAAAGTTCTCAAAATCGACGATAATTCCTTAAAATCTGCGAGAGATTACATTTTGAACGGCGAAATAGTCGGCTTTCCTACGGAGACCGTTTACGGGCTCGGGGCGATAGCGTACAGCGACGAAGCGGTGAAGAGAATTTTCGAGGCTAAGGGCAGACCGTCGGACAATCCTTTAATCGTTCACGTTCATAAGGACTACGACGTTGATAAACTTGTAACCGTGGAACACGATTATGTTTACGCGCTCAGAAGAGCGTTCCTGCCGGGACCGCTCACAATGGTCTACAAGAGCAAAGGAATGATAAGCCCCGTCGCGACCTGCGGTCTCGACACGGTGGGAATAAGAATACCGTCCGACGAGGGGGCTCAGGCGTTTTTAAGGGCGGTCGACGTTCCGATAGCCGCGCCGTCTGCAAACGCTTCCAAGCATACAAGCCCCGTAACCGCAATGCACGTTTACGAGGACTTGAAAGGCAAAATACCGCTCATATTAGACGGCGGGAAGTGCAAAGGCGGCATAGAAAGCACGGTTTTAGACGTTACGACCGATACACCGATAATTCTGAGAAGCGGTCTCGTTACCGCCGAAATGATAAGAAGCGTAGTCGGAAAATGCGAGTATTCGCAGAATAAACCGACCGATAAAATAAGGGCTCCGGGGATGAAATACAGGCATTATTGCCCGAAGTGCGAAACGGCGTTGTTTAAAAGAACTGACTATAAAAAGGCTCAGGCTCTCTACGACGAGTACGAAAGCAAGGGGCTAAAACCTTACTTTATGTGCGACGAAGAAGCGGCGAAGAATGTAAAGGGCAACGTTTTGTCGCTCGGAAAAACCGCCGAAGAAATCGCGTTCAACCTCTACGACAAACTTCACGAGTGCGAAGAGATAGCAGACGTTCTGATTGCTTTCGAGGTCGATACGGGAAGCGATGTGGACGTCGGAATTATGAACAGACTATCCAAAGCCTGCAAAAAATACGAGACGTAAAAGTCTTTAAAAAATACGGAGATTACTATGAAAATCGCAATAGGCTGCGATCACGCGGGAATAAATCTGAAACCTGCGTTGATTGATTACTTGAAGAAAAACGGATACGAATACAAGGACTTCGGAACTTACGATAAGGAGTCCTGCAACTATGCGGAATACGGTCAGAAAGTAGCGGAAGCGGTCGCTTTCGGCGGCTACGACAGAGGTATTCTGATATGCGGCACGGGAATAGGAATGAGCATCGTCGCCAACAAAGTTCCGGGGATAAGATGCGCTCACTGCCACGACCATTTTTCGGCGGTGGCGACCCGCAAGCACAACGACGCCAACGTAATCGCTTTCGGTGAAAGGGTTATAGGGACGGGCGTGATGCTCGAAATAGTGGAAGCGTTTTTAACGACCGAGTTCGAGGAAGGACGGCACGTTGCCAGACTCGCCAAGATAACCGAGGTCGAAGGAAAATATTCAAACAAAAAATAGAGAGGGAATACAGATGCAAAACAAAGTCAGAAAAGCGGTAATACCCGTAGCGGGTTACGGAACGAGATTTTTACCTTTTACGAAAGCGGTGCCGAAGCCGATGCTTCCGATATTGAATAAACCCGCCTTGCAGGTTATTTCGGAAGAAGTCGTAAACAGCGGTATAACGGATATACTTTTCATAGTCGGTTACAAAAAGGAGATACTCGAAAGTCATTTCGACGCCGCCCCCGAACTTGAAAAGATGCTCGCCGAAAAAGGCAAAAACGACTTTTTGAAAGAAGTCGTATATCCCGAAAAAATGGCGAAATTCACCTATAAAATTCAGGAAGTGCAGAACGGCACGGCAAGCGCGGTCGCTCTCGCGAGAGATTTCGTGGGCGACGAACCGTTCGCTGTCCTTTTCGGCGACGATGTAATGTATAACGAGGATCGCCCCGTAATAGGACAACTTATCGACGTTTACGAAAAATACGGGAAGACCGTACTCGGTTGCAAGAGGGTGAGCATGGACGTAATATCGAAGTACGCTTCCGTCGAATACGACAAGGTACTCGAAGACGACGTTTATAATATGGTAAAAGTTACCGAGAAGCCGAAAAAGGAAGAGGCTAAAAGCGACCTCGCCCCCCTCGGCAGATACGTTTGTTCGCCCGATATTTTTAAAATAATAGACGGGTTAAAACCGGGAGCGAACAACGAGTATCAATTTACCGACGCCTTGGACGAAGAGGCTCATAAAAACGGAGCGATCGCTTACGTTTTCAAAGGTACGAGATACGATATGGGCGACAGATTCGGATATCTTAAAGCGAATATCGAATACGGACTCAGAGACGAAGAACTCAAAGGCAAACTCAAAGACTATTTAAAGGAACTCGTAAAGTAACGGATAATCAAGACGAAACATGAACGAATACAAGATGACCGAAGGCGTATTGTACGCCGTTAAAAACTCGCAGATCGTGTCGAGAAAATACAAACTCGGATACGTAGGAACGGAGGAAGTTCTCTACGGGCTTTTGTGCTTGCCGAGGTGCGAGGCGTGCAAGTGCCTTGCGGAGTACGGCGTGAACAAGGATAACTATTTCGACCAACTCAAAGGTTCGTTCAGATACGACGATAAAACGGGCGGTTTTACGCCGAAAGCGAAAGCGGTAATCAATAAAGACGCCGAAGCGATAGCCGATGCGGCGAAAGCGAGGTATATTTCCACCGAGCATCTTCTTCTTGCCATTCTCAACAAAAAGGACTGCGTCGCCATGAGTCTGCTTCGCAGAATGAACGTAAACACGGTAGGCCTTATCGGGCTTTTAGAAAAGAAGATTTACGCATGGCGTGAAAAAGAGGAAACGCAGGAAGATTCGGAGGAGACCGTCGAAAATGCCGAGACAGTCGAAAAGACGGTAAAAGATGCGGATAATCCGCTCGAAAAATTCGGTTACGACCTTACGGAAAAAGCGAGAAACGGAAAACTCGACCCCGTTATCGGGAGAGACAGAGAGATAAATCAGATCATTCAGTCGCTTTCGAGACGAACGAAAAACAGTCCGCTTCTGATAGGCGAACCGGGGGTCGGAAAGAGTGCGGTTATAGAGGGTCTCGCTCAGGAAATCGCGAGCGGAGAAGTTCCCGACGTTCTCAGAAACAAGACGATATTTTCGCTTAATATGTCTGGACTGCTCGCGGGGACGAAATACAGAGGCGAACTCGAAGAGCGTTTCAAGGACGCAATCGACTATATAGCCCAAAGGGGAGATATAATTCTCTTTATCGACGAAATTCACAACATAATGGGAGCGGGTGCGACGGGCGACAGCAGTTTCGACATAGCGGAAATGTTGAAGCCTATGATGGCGAGAGGCGAACTTCAAACGATAGGAGCGACCACCGTCGACGAATATCGCAAGTATATCGAACCCGATAAGGCTATGGAAAGGCGTTTTCAGCCCATTACGATAGAAGCCCCGAACGTGGAAAATTCTATCCGTATATTACAGGGGCTTAAAGACAAATACGAAGCCCATCACAACGTGACGATTTCCGAAGAGGCGATAAAGGCTGCCGTCGTTCTTTCCGACAGGTATATAACGGACAGAAATTTACCCGATAAGGCTATCGACCTTATAGACGAAGCGGCGGCGAAAGCAAGGCTTAAATATTGCTATACGCCCGACGATTACAAAGAGAAAGGTCGTCAGATACAAAAACTCGAAACGGAGTTAGAGTACGTTACGAGCATGGGAGCGGGCTATCAGGGAGAGAGAAACAAACTTCTCGACAAAATAGCGAGGGCGAAAGACGAACTTTTTGCGATAGGCGAAAGGACTATGGAGGAGCGTAGTAATTCCACGCCGAAAATCTCCGACGAGGACATTGCGGAAATAATATCCGAATGGACGAAAATTCCGCTTACGAGACTCACTTCGGACGAAAGCGAAAGGCTTTCCAACATCGAAAACGACCTGCACGAAAGAGTAATAGGTCAGGACGAAGCGGTGAACGCAGTCGCGAGGGCGATAAAAAGGGCGAGAACGTGTATAAAAGACCCGAACAGACCTATCGGCTCGTTTATTTTCGTAGGACCTACGGGCGTAGGTAAAACCGAACTGTCGAAAGCGTTGGCGGACATAGTGTTCGGCGACAGAAACGCCCTTATCAAGTTGGATATGAGCGAGTATATGGAAAAAAATTCCGTATCGAAACTTATAGGAGCCCCTCCGGGGTACGTCGGCTACGAAGAGGCGGGTATACTTACCGACAAGGTAAGGCGTAAACCCTATTCGGTCGTTCTTTTTGACGAAATCGAAAAAGCGGATTCGGAAGTTTTCAATCTTATGCTTCAAATTCTCGACGAGGGGAGACTCACGGACAGCAAGGGAAGATTAGTCAACTTTAAAAATACGATAATAATACTCACTTCAAATGTAGGGGCTTCTATTGTTTCGACTAAACCGTCGTTCGGTTTTAATAACGATTACGGTCGCGAAAACGAAATGAAAGACAGAATTTCCGAAGCGTTGAAGAGAAAATTCAGTCCCGAGTTTTTGAACAGACTCGACGATATAATAATATTCCACAGTTTAAGCAGAGAGGACTGCGGGAAAATCACCGATATATTATTTGACTCGCTTATAAAGAGGCTTGCCGAAAACAATATACGGCTTAAAATCGCAGGAAGCGCGGCTGACCTCGTAATAGATTCGGGGTACAGCGAAACCTACGGGGCGAGACCGCTCCGCAGGGCTATCACCACGCACATAGAGGATATGCTCGCTTCGGCTATTCTCGATAAACAGATTCAGCCGGGGGACGAGGTGCTTGTGTTCGCCGAAAACGGCAAGGCTTCGTTCGTTAAATCGAGGTAGTTATGGCGATAGGCGTTTCGACTGCAAGTTTATTTTTAAGACAATACAACGAGGACTCGCTCGTTACGTTGAACGAATTGGACGCGAGAGTCTGCGAGGTTTTTTTGGAAAGTTTTTCCGAGTACGAACCCGAATACGGGAAGTTGCTTCTCGAAAGAAAGGGAAATCTCGACGTACACTCGTTGCACGTCGTCACCATGAATTTCGAGACCGAATTGTTTTCCGTAAATCCGAGGGCTTTCGAGGACGCGAAAGTATGGTTTGAAAAAGTCCTTACGATAGGAAAGACGCTCGGAGCGAAGTGTTACACCATGCACGGCAGAGCGAGGATAAAACCGAGCGGCAATTACGACGATTATAAAACGGCGGGCGAGAGGTTTGAAATTCTCTGCGAAATAGCCGAGAAATACGGTATAAACGTATGCCTTGAAAACGTGTCGTGGGCGTTTTGCAACTATCCCGATTTTTTCAGAAACGTGAAGAAGTACTCGGAGAAGTTAAAAGCGACTCTCGATATAAAACAGGCTCGGCTTTCGGGGTACGATTACAGGGAATATATAGACGCGTTCGGCGAAAATATAAAGACCGTTCACTTGTCGGATATCGGCGACGACGGCAGGATAAGGTTGCCCGGCAAAGGTAATTTTAATTTCGAGGAATTATTCAAAAGATTAAAAGACGTCGGCTATAAAAGCGATATGCTTATAGAGGCGTATAAGAACGATTACGACAAGATAAGCGAGATTAAAGAAAGTCTCGACTATCTCAGAGAAATCGAATATAAAGTTTTTTAAAAGGAGTATAAACGATGGCTAAAAGGTATCAAAACAAGGAATGGAAAGAATCGATGGCGTTAAGGCTCGACTACAACAATATGATGAGCGAGTTTATAGGCGAAGAACAAGGCTACACGAAAAAAGATATAGATAAACTCAAACCCATGGCGGCGGCGGCTTTAAAGAAACTCGCCGACGAGAGAGGCAAGGGTTGGCTCGGTTGGATGGACTTACCGTTCAATCAGAAAGAGGTCGTTGCGGATATTAACAAAACGGCAAAGGAAATTCGTAAGACGGCAAAGAATTTCGTAGTTTTGGGAATAGGCGGCAGCGCTCTCGGACCGATAGCGGTATTTCAGGCTCTTTGCCACCTGCATTATAACGACTTATCGCCGAAACTCAGAAAAGGTCCGAAATTCTACGTCGAGGACAACGTGGACCCCGAGAGAATGGCGGCTCTTTTAGACGTTATCGACCCCGAAAAGACGGTGTTCAACGTTATAACGAAGAGCGGTTCGACTTCGGAGACTATGACTCAGTATCTCATTATATATAATATACTCAAAGAGAAACTCGGAGATAAAGCGAAAGACCACATAATAGCGACCACTTCGTCCAATGCGGGCAATCTTATCAGACTTGCAAAAGCGGAGGGCTTTAAGACTTTCTATATTCCCGACGGAGTAGGCGGCAGATTTTCCGAACTTTGCCCCGTAGGGCTTCTTCCCGCGGCGGTACTCGGCATAGATATAGCCGAAATGCTTGCGGGAGCGGCTTATCAGGATAAGGTCGCAAGAAATAAGAACGTATACGCAAACCCCGCGTTAATGAACGCGATTTTACAGTATCTCGCCATGAAAGACGGCAAGAATATTTCCGTTATGATGCCTTACGCCGACGGACTTAAATATTTCGCCGATTGGTATTGTCAGATTTGGGCAGAATCGCTCGGAAAAGAAGTAGATAACGACGGAAAAGTCGTAAGAGAAGGGCAGACTCCCGTTAAATCTCTCGGCGTTACCGATCAGCACAGTCAGGTACAACTTTACGCCGAAGGACCTTTCGATAAAGTCGTTACTTTCCTTGCGGTTGACAAATACAGAACGGAAGTTAAAATTCCCGATGGTTGCGAAGATATCCCCGACGTGCATTTCCTTTGCGGTCACACTATGAACGAACTCATTTCCGCAGAGAAAAAAGCGACGGAATACGCGTTGACGGTAAAGAATAAAGTCAACCATACGATAAATCTTCCCGAAATCAACGCTTTTACCATAGGCGAATTGCTTTATTATTTTGAAATGGAGACTGCGTTCGAGGGCGAATTT
>CALGVF010000252.1 GCA_937920115.1 uncultured Clostridia bacterium | reverse complement strand
TTATTATCCGTCGCGATGGGGCAATCAGACCGATATGGCATACTCTAACCAACGATTAATAGTCGAATCGGGCGGCAAAAAATCAATCGTGGACGAATATTTCGATTTTTACAATTTCGTCTACGGAGCGGGCGGCTATAAAAGCGTGTTCAAACAGGGTACGCCCGTGAAAATAACTTATAAAGACGGCGGACTTTACGATACTGGCGGTAAATTTTTTATGAACGTGGAAACGGGAATCGACGGTAAAAAATTCGAGGGTTTCCCGAGTCATAAAGTTTATATGACGGTAAAACTTACCGAAGTCACGGGAAAAGTCGGCATAAACCTTACGACAGTGGGTCTTACGTCTATGACTACGACTTACGTAAACGGCGAGGCGGCGGGCTTTAAAGACACCGAAACGCCGAAAATAGTCCTTGCGGACGACTTGAAGTTAAAATACCTTATGGGGGATACTGTAAACGTTCCGTTCGCCTACGCTTACGACGACTTATCGTCGCATCTCGACGTAAAAGTCACCGTTTACGACCCCGATTATAACGTCATCGACGGACTTAACGACGTTCCCGTAAGAAAGGGTCTTTCGTTTAAAATACAAAAGCCCGATTATTACACGATAACCTACACGACGACCGACGCGAGCGGAAGAGAAGGCAGACTCGTAATATCGGCGAAAGCGATTGATAATTCACCCCCGACGGTGTTCGTCGTAAAAGACGAGGCGTTGAGAGTAAAGGCGGGACAGAGGGTTGCGATTCCCGAAGTTCAAATTCTCGACGACGTCGACGATGCGGAAAAATTAGAGGTTTACTATTTGCTTATCGACAGCGATTACGGACAGAGGTTTATAGGTAAGCAAAACGAATACGAACCTATCGAAGACTTTGTCTCACCGAGCAAGAAAGGACGGTATACGCTCCGCATAGTTGCGGAAGACACGTCGCATAACAAGGGCTTTGCGGATATAACCGTAATTGTGGAATAAGGAGGAAAACAATGAAAAAGTTAAATAAAGCGTTATCGGTTTTTCTTCTCGTTATGCTTTTCGCTATGTTTTCTTTCGGGAGTGCGTGCAAAAAGGACGAAGAGCCTGCGAGCGAAAGCAATTCGGTTTCCGACAGTTTCGAGTCTTCGGATAACGCCTCGGTTTCGGAAGAGCCTGTGAGCGAGTCCGAATCGGTCGACTACACGGACGACGTCCTTGCGGATAACGGAACGACGGGATATTCGATAGTAATATCCGAGTCCGCCTCCGCAACCGTACAGTCGGCGGCGGTTCTCGTGAAAAATCAGTTTAAAGAGGCTACGGGGGCGACGATAGAGGTAGTAAAATCGGATAAATCTTTTAACGAAAACGACAAGGTTATTTCGATAGGAAATACTAAAATATTGTCCGACGCGGTATCGGCGAAGAAAATAACCGAGCCGCTTACCGAGGAAAACCTCAACAGACACGGCTATATTATAAGAACGCTCGGGAAAACGGTCGTTATCGCTGGAGCGAACGAGTGGGGCGATTATTACGGCTCCCTCGAATTCTTATATCGTCAGTTCGGATACGAGATGTTCGCTCACGACGAAACGTATATAAATTACACGCCCCGTTCCGTACTGATAGATTTCAACGTTAAAGACGTTCCTTCTTTTGCGAGTCGAGGTATCGACGGATATACGCAGAGTTATTCGGAGTATTCGAAACAGTTGCGTATAAATTCGAGCGAGGCGTTAGGTGCGGTAAAAGAAGTGCCGGGCGATTGTCATACGATATACAAATACTTCGTTCCCAACGGTTACAGTACGTATACCGACGCAAAAGACGGCGAGGACGATTCTAAGGCGAACAGCCTTTGTTTCGGACCGAAAAAAGGCAACGACTTTTGTCTCACGAGCAAATATTCTTATTATTACGCTTTAAAATCGGCGAAAGAATTCCTTATCGAAAACCCCGACGCGGACTTTCTGAACATCTCGCAGGAAGACACGGGCGAACTTTGCAGGGGACAGGAAAACAAAGCGGTAACCGGTTGTACTTGCGAGAACGATAGAGCGAAATATCATTCGAGCGGAATGTGGATAAGATTTTGCAACAAAATCATCGTCGCTATAGAGGAATGGAAAAAAGACCCGATGGCTGACGTTGCGAAACAGCAGGCGTTGTTCGAGCAGGAGAAAGCGGCGACGGGCTATGCGTGTTTCGATAACGAAAAAGCCACGTTTGCGGTTCCTATAACCGCGGAACAAGCCGAAAAGGTCAAAGCGGGGCATTGGAATTACGAGACTTTCGCATACGGCGGAGTCGGCGGCGAAACGTTTAACGCTCCCGTTATAAACAATGCGGACGGAACGTATACGCCGATAGATAACACTATTATTCCCGACGGCAAACTTTATATGAAAATCGCTCCGCTCGAACGTATGTGTTTAAGTCACGCGTTCGACGACGAAAACTGCGACACGAACGCTTCGCTCATGGCTCAACTCAAAGCGTGGCAATCTCTTACGCATAACTTCAATACGTGGAGTTATAACGTAAATTACAGCGATTATCTTATGTGGTACCCGTATTTAAACGGCGTGCAAAATAACGCTCGGGTTTACAAAAACATAGGCGTATACAGTTATTTTATACAGTCGTGTACAAATAACAAATACAGCGTTATGAGTCCGCTTTATAACTATCTGTACGCGAAAACCGCATGGGACGTCAACGCAAATCTCGGTGAACTTACCGACAGATTCTTAGAACGTTATTACCGCGACGCCGCTCCTGCTATAAAGAAGTATATAGACTATATGAACACCGTCTGTACCATAAAAGAGCAGCATCTCGGCAACTATCAGGGCTTTGACGCAAGATTTTACGACGGCGCCGACCTTGACAGGGCAATGGCGTATATAGAAGAGGCGTTTTTAAGTATAGAGAAGTACGAGCAAAGCGACCCCTCGCTCTACGAAAAACTCAAAAAGCGTATAACTTACGATAAGATTTGCATAAGGCATTGCCAACTTAACGGATATGCGACCTATTACGATATTTCCACCGTCAGAACGCAGGGTATGAAGTGGTATAACGAAATGAAAGAAGATCTTGAATATCTCGGAACGTCTTTCAATTACGCCGAAGCGTGGTACAAAACGATGGAAAAAGACCTCGAAAATATCTTTTCGATTTTAAACGGGTTGATGTGATATGGAGATAAAGCAAACCTTTTGGAATTATATCGGTTTTCCGTATTACGGAGACAAAACGAACGGCGAAGGCGATTCGATATGGAAACATTATACGCTTTCGGAAATAGTCGCCGACTGGCATAAACTCGGCTTTAACTACCCCATGTCGTTCGTATACGACGGAAAGAGTAAAAGCGACGTAAAAACGGGAGAAAAATATCAGGATCCGTCTGACGTAATCGCCCTTTTGGACGAGTGCGGAAAGTACGGAATGAAGGTTATCCTTTCCGACAGACGAGTGAATATGAAAACTCTCGCCGAAGTCGGGGAAGAAAGATTCAGAGAGGGCGTAAAAAAATCGCTTTCGGAATTCGGCTCTCATTCTGCGGTTTACGCTTATTATATAGGCGACGAACCGGGTAGTATTGAGGCTTTGGACAACGCGGCGAAAACGAGCAGAATAGTGAAAGAGTACGCTCCGAACGTCGAAACGTACTTAAATCATCTGCCCGTCGCTCTCGACCCGAATATTCAGATAAGCGACAGTTATATGCTTGCGGGCGGCTACGAAAAATACGTCGACGACGCAAAAACGGGCATACTCGGTTACGACAATTACGCCGCTATGGCGGTATACAACAAGGAGAAATTCATAGACGACTGGTTCGCGAATCTCAGGATTTTAGGCGAAGCGGCGAGGAGAAAGGGCGTGGAACTGTTTTGTTGCCCGAACTCGATGAGTTTCGACTGTATACGCGTTCCGTCGGAAGACGACGCAAGATGGCTTATATCCGCCCACGTTGCGAGCGGAGCGACGGGTCTCGCTTGGTTTCAACTCTATCAGAACTCGTGGGATACGGGAACGTGGTACGGAGCCCCGTACGACACGCATTTTGAAAGAACGCCGACTTTTGACGTCTTAAAGCGGCAGATTCGCCTGTTTACGGAAAATCAAGGAGCGGTTCTTAAAAATTACGATTTCGTATGGGCAAAACACTTCAACAAGAGTTACGGCGGTTTCGAGCCGTTTAACGGCGACGACGGGTTTAGCGAAATAAAATGCGAAGTGAACGAAGTTCCGCTTGTAATCACGAAACTCAGACATAAAGAAGGCTACTACGGTTACGCGATAACGAATATATCGCAAACGGAAAGGACGCTTGTAAAAGCGACTTTTATCGGCGAGGACGGCAAGCCCGTCACGCTTAAAAAATGGCTGATGCCGGGGCAGATGACCTTACAACTCAAAGGTCCCTGGTTGTTTTAACGGAGATAATCCGTAAAAATAGAAAAAATAAAGGAGAGAAAAAATGAGTAAAGCAAAAAAGAAAACGACAATTGTTTTATTGAGCGTTTTAACCGCGATATTCGTTTTTGTTTCGGTTCTGACCGTCAATCCGACGTTAAAGTCGGTCGCGGCGGGAGCGGAAACGGACGTTACGAAAATCGCAACGGCAACTCCGTCGCCGTCGGGCTACGGAACTAAAAGCGCGAACGGCGTCGTATACGATGCGGGTTCGACCTATACGGGCGAAAACGGCTCCAAGACGGTAAATTGGGGTACGCAGACCGTAAACACGATCAACGGCGTATTCAAAGGAGATCTTGCTATCGAGTATTCTCTTGCAGACCTATTGAAATACGGATCGTCCTCCGAGGCGAGAACGGGCGAAAATAAAACGCAGTCGGATATGGCGAGAAACAGTTTCTTGCTTAATACTTATTCTTATTATCAAGCCGCTTTGACTTTCAGAATTAAGCCTGTCGATACGGCGTATTCAAACGCTTATATCGACGTGTACGTCGTGATTTCGCCGAACGATTATCCCGACTCTGATTCTGCTGCGAATTGGGTAGACGCTAAACTTGCGGTAAGATATCATACCGAAGAGGGAAAAGACTTTTATCGAACGATAAGTCAGCACGGACATTCCGATCAGACCGATTCGGAGGGAACGTATCAGATAGGCGGTTACAGCAATTCGTTAGGCGGTAACGTGTATCTCAACAAAGTGCCTGATTCTGCAATCAAAATGCACTCCAACGCAGGCAATGCGTGGACGACAAAGTGGGATAACGGCACGCTTTTGCTTAGATGGAACGACGGCGTTCTCGATATTTTGGGGCAAGCCGAAGGCGGAGAAGCGTATTCTTTCGCAAAATTCGACGGAAAAGTATTTGACAAGAGCAATACCGTTACTCAGCCGACTATTCCCACGAGAGAACAGGCGGCAACGGAAACTCCCTTGTTGGTTTCGAGAAATAACGACGGTACGAGAAATTATTTTCTCGGCGGTTGCGGTTTAGGCAAGGTCGACGACGTTTTAGCCGCGGGCTATACGGTAAATATCTACAACTACGGAATTGTAAAATTCGGCAGCAGTCTGAAGTCTGCGGACGCTACTACGAATTTCCTTAACAGCAACGGAAATTATGCGGAAAATATGGCTACGGGTTATACCGTTAAGTCGATTAACGGATCTGCCGACGGCGTAACTTACGAAACGGCAGACCTTACGGGCGACTCGTTCGTCGCTCCCGAATGGTTCTCCGCTCCGGGTAAGGCTACCGTCGTTATCGACGGCGTTAGAGCCGAACTTACGACGGATATTTTCGGAAAAGCGACTTATATCGTTCACGAATTTACGGGCGAAGCCGAAGAAGGAAAGATGTTTATCAACTACGTTGACGAAGGCGGTAAGGCGTATTTCCCCGGCGACGTGTTAAGTCTTAAAAATGACGACGTTATAACTCTTACGGCGGTATTTACCGAGTCTACTTTCTCGAAAGCGATTTTCGGCATAGACGGAGAAGTTACCGAGAACGGCGTTCTGTTCGACTCGGGTTCGACCTATACGGGAGAAAACGGGGCGAAGACGGTCTCTTGGGGAACTCAGACCGAAAACGTATTAAACGGAACTTTCAAAGGCGATTTATCTCTTGATTTTACGCTTAACGATATAAGCGGATATAATTCGAGCGAGGAAATGAGAACGGGAGAGGGTAAAGGTCAATACGATATGGCGACTAACTCTCTGATGGCAAATCTGAGATGGAAATATCAAACTGTTTTAACGTTCAGAATAAGACCCGTAAATTCGCAGTATAAGAATACGTTTATCGACGTAAACGCGGTAACGCACTATATTTATCCCGATTTGATTGTGGCGAAATTTATCGTAGCGTATCATACCGAAGACGGAAACGTTTACTATCGTACAGTGAACACGGAGGGACATAGCGACGTCACCGACGCTACCGGAGCGACCTATCAGGTCGGCGGATATTCTTCGAGCCTCGGAAACAACTTGAAGTGGGAGATTCCCGACAACGCTATGAAGACCGAACGTTATTCCACGAAATGGAAAACGTCGACCCTCTCGCTTAAATGGGACGAGAACGGCGTACTCGATATTTTGGGCGGCGTAAAAGGCGAAACCGCATACTCGTTCGCTAAATTCGACGGAATAGATTTCAGCGGCAACGTAGTGGAAACAACCGACGTTCCGACCAAGGCTCAGGTTGACGCGGCAAATACCACGCCTGCGTTATACAACAGAAAAAACGACGGTTACAGAAACTATTACCTCGGCGGATGCGGACTTGAAAAGGTTGACGGAATTTTTGCCGAAGGTTACAACGTATCCGTTCTTAACTACGGAATCGAAAATATACAGAAGGTAAGATCCGCCGATACCTCGGAGTATTATAAGTTGCTGAATAAAGAGGAGGCCTATGCAAGCGATATGGCGACTTCTTATTTCATATCGTCGGTAAACGGCGTGGCGACCACGGCGGAAGAAACTCCGAGAGCGGAATGGTACAACAACGTTGCGACGGTCACTATCGACGGCGTTTCCGAGACCCTTGACCTTGCGAGAGTTACCGAATACACTTTCCCCGTTGCGACGGGCGTAGTCGGATACAAAACCGTTGACGGAACAACGACGTATAACTCGGGAGATACTATCCCTCTTACGAAAGGGCTTGTTATTTCCGTAACGAAAGTTCTTAAATCGGGAACGGGTCTCACTCTCGACGGAGCGAAACTTACAAGCGACGAAGATACTTACGTTCTTCCCGCTTACAGCAAAGAAAAAAGCGGTAAGTTCGTAGCGTGGGCGTTTGACGGAAAACTTTACAAAGTCGGCGACAGCGTTACGCTTTACTCGGACGAGACGAAAAACGTTATAACTTCCGTAGTTATCGACGGCTTTATCGTAAGAAAGGGCGTAACGGGCAGATTCGGCGAAACCGAAGAGAAGAGCGGACTTAGTTTCTATCTCGACTTCGCAGCCGACTTTGCGACCTTACCCGAGGGAATGAAGTTTGCAATGAAGATAAGCAACGCGAACTACGAGAATAAGATACCGTTCGATTTCGGCGGAGAAAATCTCAATCTCGGCGAG
>CALGVF010000251.1 GCA_937920115.1 uncultured Clostridia bacterium | reverse complement strand
TTATATGTCTTACCTTGATAATCCTCAATTGTAAATGATTGATAATCGTATGACGAATCCTTTTTTGCCACGTGGCAATTAGTCAATATGTAATAGTAACCGTTTTGAATGTGAAAACAAAACCCCGAACCTAAAGATGTAGAACTTGTTGTTTCAATGCCTAAAAAAGAATTATAACTTTTATTATAAACTTTCACAACGCCTTTAATTATATCAGACGATATTCTGTTTGTTAGTGTAACAGCATCAATTTCATATTTAGCATATAAGGTTAAATCTCTATTAATTGGTTTAGAGAAATCATAGCGATTAATTAATGAATTTTCAGTATACCATCCGTTAAAAATATAATTTGTTTTTTGGGGATCTCTAGGAGTGGAGACTGTATCTCCTTCTTGTACTAAAACATTTGAATTATTTGTTCCATTACAATATACAAAAGTAACCTGATATTTTTGCGGTCTTACGTTGTTT
This sequence comes from uncultured Clostridia bacterium, assembly GCA_937920115.1. Classification (GTDB taxonomy): domain Bacteria; phylum Bacillota; class Clostridia; order Christensenellales; family Borkfalkiaceae; genus UBA10281. Next base: position 6,750 of record CALGVF010000251.1, on the reverse strand, counting down.
TTGTTATACGATTCATTTTCGTTACTCGTTGTCCAAACCGCTTTACAACCAGTGATTGATAACAAAAAAACAATCAAAATGATAATATTTGTAAATTTTAAATTTCTCATAGTTTTTTCTTTAGTTTTTATTATTTAATCTTCTCACAGCATTTCTTTAAATTTCATATTTATCGCTCGTTTTTGCGTTTGTATTCGTTTGCTTTTTCGATTAGTTCTGTGGCGTGTTCTACCGCGGATTTGCTTGTAAGGTCGCCGCCGATAAGTCTTACCACTTCTTCGACTTTTTCGCCGTCGTCAAGTTTCGTGATGCCCGTATACGTTTTGCCGTTTTCCGTGTATTTCGCGATTTTATACGAATAATCAGAAAAAGACACGATTTGCGGCAAGTGCGATATCGCTATAATCTGTACGCCCTTCGATATATCCGCAAACTTTTCGGCAACCGTCTCGGCTGTTTTACCGCTTATTCCCGCGTCGATTTCATCAAAAATATAAGTCGAAATCTCGTGATACGAGGATATAACCGTCTTTAAAGCGAGCATCAGCCTGCTCATTTCGCCGCCGCTTATTATTCTCGACATAGGTTTTACGGGTTCGCCGAGGTTTGCGGAAAACATAAACTCTACCCTGTCTCCGCCGTCACCCGAATACGGGGCGTCGACAACTTCTTTTAACGGCTCGAAGTCGATTTTAAATTCGGCGTCTTTCATACCGAGTTGTTTCAGTTCGCCCGTCACTTTCGATGACAATTTTTCCGCCTGACACTTTCTCTCGTCGGAAATTTTGCGGTATATATCGTTCAAAGCCGTAATTTTTTTCTGCTTTAACGCCGTGAGTTCGGCGTATTCGGCGTCGAAATTGCAGAGTTTATCGTATTCGATTTCGGCGTTTTGCAAAAATCCCGCTATTTCCTGTTCGGTGTTACCGTATTTTCTTTTAAGATTTTTAATGACGTCAAGTCTGTTTTCGATTCTGTCGGCGTCCTCTTCGTTGAATTCGAGACCGTCGAGTATGTCCTCGGAAACGGAAGAAATATCGGAAAGTTCCTCGGATACGCTCTTTAAACGATCGAAAAGAGAGGAATATTCGTCATCGAGCGAGGCGACCTGCCCCAACCTTCTCAACGCCGATCCAAGTAAATCGGAAACGCAATTTTCGCCGTCGATGGCGTTTTTCGTTTCTCCGAACGCCTCCGCTATCTTTTCCGAACTTTGAATTTTTTTGCGTTTCGCAAGGAGTTCGTCCTCTTCGCCCTCTTTCGGGTCAGCGTTTTTAATTTCTTCTATCTGATATTTTAAAATGTCCGCTCTTATCGCTCTTTCGCTTTCGCTACCGCCGAAAGAAAGCATTTTTTCGTCGATTTCTCTTAAATCTTTGCAAATATCCGAGCATTGAATTTTTAACTTTTTAAGATTATCGCCCGAAAAATTATCGACTACGGCAAGTTGTTCTGAATCTTTCAGAAGCGAAAAATGGTCGCTTTGCCCGTGAACGTCGATTAAGTTGCCCGTAATCGTTCTCAGCATTCCGAGCGTAACGGGTTCGCCGTTAAGCCTTACGCTGCTCTTGCCGTCCGCAGTCAGTTTTCTCGAAACGATAATTTCGTCCGAGTCGTCGAAACCGCTGTCCGCGAGCAGTTTTTTAACTCCCGCAAGGTTTTCGGCGTCGAATACGGCAATGACCGAACAGTCGTTTTCGCCGTGGCGAATCATCGTTTTGTCGGCTTTCGCCCCTAAAACAAAGTTTATCGAGTCGATTACGACTGATTTTCCCGAGCCTGTTTCGCCCGATAATACGTTCAGACCTTTTTCAAATTCTATTTCGGCTTTTTCGATTAAAGCCACGTTTTTCAGTTGCAGAGATTTCAGCATATTATTTACAAAAGTCTTTTTAACGCTTCTACTACGTTTTCGGCGTCGTTTATACTGTGCGTTACGATTAAAAGCGTATCGTCTCCCGCTACGCTGCCGACTATTTCCTCGAATTTCAGTTTGTCCACGAGTACGCCCGCGGAATTGCCGTTTCCGCCCAAAGTCTTGACAACGACTAAATTTTGGGCTCTGACAATGTCAACGACGCAGTTTCTGAATAAATTTAAGAACTTGTCGTCGTGTTCGCCGTTCTCTTTGAAATTCGATACGGCGTACTTGTGCTTTCTCGCGTTGCCCTGAACTTTGATAAGTCCGAGTTCTTTAATATCTCTCGATACCGTCGCCTGCGTTACGTTGAAACCGCTGTCGATAAGCATTTTCGCAAGTTCTTCCTGCGTGTCGATTTCGTTTTTCGTAATGATGTCGATTATTTTGTTTTGTCTTGAATTTTTCGTCATTTTCTCACCCGAGTTTTCTGTATATTTTATCATAAAAATTGTAGTCGTTATCGACGATTTTTAAATGTTTTACGTATTTCCTTATTATGACCGAGTCGCCCTTTTCGAGCATTGTTTCGCACCTTCCGTCAACGCTTAAAACGCAGTCGCACGAACTTTCCGAAACGATTATTTCGCATACGCTCGAATCGTCGTATACGACGGGTCTCGCCCCCAAGCCGTGCGAGCATATAGGCGTTGCGATAAACGATTTCAATCTTGGGGCAAGAACTACTCCGCCCGCCGAAAGCGAATAAGCGGTAGACCCTGTCGGCGTTGAGATAATAATTCCGTCCGAAGACAAATCGTAAACTTTTTTGCCGTCGAGCATAAAACTCAGTTTAGATACCACGGCTTTGCCGTTTACCGACCTGTTTCTCTCGACTACCGCGTCGTTTAAGGCGAGATATTTTTTACCTTTCGCCGAGATTTCGAGAACGCTCCTTTCGGATATTACCAAATCGTTTTCTTTTATCTGCTTTACGCATTTATCTATGTCTTTTAGTTCGTAGCCGCTTAAATACCCGACCGTTCCCGCGTTTATAGCAAGTATCGGCGTTTCGGAAACGGTGGCGTAAGGGGCGATTTTAAGCACCGTGCCGTCCCCTCCGAAAACGACGAAAAGGTCGTAACCGTCAAAAGGTTCGCCCTCGTTCCACTTTACACACTCGACGCCGTCTCCGAGCAATTTTTTGAAATTTTCAAAATGTTCGTCTGCGTCATTATCGCCTTTTTTTTCAAATATCGCTATTTTTTTCATACGACAACTCTTTTTTTGACTGTTTCAGCCGATATTTTCTTTTCGCCGTTTTTGGTAAGGTAGAACAAATACTCTACGTTTTTGCCTTCTCTTAACGGTGCGTTGGTAAAATCGGAAACGGTAAAGCCGAGGGAATTTGCGAAGTCAAAAATCTTCATAGCCGCTTCTTCTTTCGCTTTTACCGAGTTTACTATTCCGTTTTTATTCAGATATTTTTTTCCGCACTCGAATTGCGGTTTTAAAAGAACGACGGCAAAGCCGTTTTCTTTAAGCGTATCGTAAATCGGGCGTAAAACGTAGGTGAGCGAGATAAAACTCACGTCGCACACCGCCCCGTCAACGCACTCGCCCAAATCGTTCGCCGTGAGATTTCTTGCATTGAGATTGTCCTTTACGACTACTTTATCGTTCGATTTCAACTCGTCGTTCAACTGACTTTCGCCTACGTCCACGGCAAATATTTTTTTCGCTCCGTGTTTTAAAAGGCAATCGGTAAAACCGCCCGTACTCGCTCCCACGTCGGCAAACACGAGGTTTTCCGCAGGAAATCCGAAATCTGCGAACGCCTTTTCGAGTTTGTACCCGCCGTTCGACACGAAAGAAATACTTTCTTCTCTAAGTTCTATTTCGTCCGACTCTTTTACGTCGAAAGAGGTTTTTAGCACGGTTTTGCCGTTGACAGAAACCGCTCCTTTCTCAATCGCTTCGGCGGCTTTCGTCCTCGAACGACATAGACCGTTTTTGTACAGGTAAAGGTCTAATCTCATTTTAAAACGCTTTTCGTCAAAACCCTCAAAAACTCCGAATTATCAAGAGATTTTAAAAGGTTTTCTATTTGATTTTCATATTCGGAAACCAATCTTTTAACCTTGTCCGCTCCGTATACCGCAACGGATGTCAACTTTCCCTCGGCTTCGTCTTTGCCCGCCGACTTTCCCGTTTGTTCGGGCGTTAAGTAAATATCTTTCAAATCGTCCGCATACTGAAACGCTCTTCCGAAAAGCGAGCCGATTTTCTCGGCGAGTTCGATTTTACTATCGTCTGATATAATCGCCGCAATTTTAAACGGTGCTGTTAAAAATTTCCCCGTCTTTTTTTCGTAAATACTGTTTAAAAGGGTCTCTTTGTCTCCGTCTGTATAATCGGCTTTCAAGCCCTTGCTCTTCTCGTTTTCTATATCTTCCATTTGCCCGCCGAGCATTCCCGAATATCCCGAACATTCGGCAAGATAGGAAAGAGCCTTAATCTGCCTTTCGTCTTTTACTGATTTAAGCGTATGTTCGAACGCAAAATTCAAAAGGGCGTCGCCCGCCAAAATCGCCGTAGCCTCGCCAAATGCGGCGTGACAGGATGGTTTTCCTCTTCTTAACAAATCGTTATCCAAAGCAGGTAAATCGTCGTGAATGAGCGAGTATGTATGTATGCACTCCAAAGCGAAGGCAAAAGGCATAATGTTTTCGATTTTACCACTCAAAACTTCGTTAAATGCGAGCATCAGAACGGGTCTGATTCTCTTGCCGCCCGCAAAAAACGAATATTTCATCGCTTCTGCAAGTCTGCTGTCTGTTGTTACGTTTTGGAAAACAGATTTAGCGTAACTTATAAATTCGGCAAGATAGTCCGAATATTTGTCCTCAAAAGCCTTATTTGTCATTTTTTATCTTTCTCATTCCCGCAAGATAGGTGTTGTACATAAGCATCGTAATAGTCATGGGTCCTACGCCGCCGGGAACGGGCGTGATATACGCCGCTTTTTTGCTTATTTCGTCGAAGTCCGCGTCGCCGTAAATCTTGCCGTCTACTCTGTTTATTCCCGCGTCGAGAACCACCGCTCCGTCTTTTACCATATCTGCGGTGATAATGTGTTTTTTGCCCACTGCACAGACGAGAATATCCGCGTCTTTGGTGTATTTAGCGAGATTTTCCGTTTTGCTGTGGCATACCGTAACCGTGCAATCTCGTCTTAAAAGCATAAGCGACATGGGTTTTCCCACGATATTGCTTCTGCCGACTACTACGGCGTGTTTGCCCTTTAAAGGTATATCGTAGTAATCGAGAAGTTTAATCATGCCTTGCGGCGTGCAGGAACAAAGAGCGTCGTCCGAAAAGAGGGCGAGCCTTCCTACGTTCGCGTCGGTAAAACCGTCAACGTCCTTTTCGGGCGGTATCAGTTTTAAAACCTTTTTCTCGTCGAGCGTTTTCGGCAAAGGAAGTTGAACCAAAATACCGTCGATCGACTCGTCGGCAACTTTATCCCGTACGATTTTTTCTATTTCTTCCTGACTTATATCTTCGGGCAATTTCATCGTTTCCGACAAAATTCCGACCGCTTCGCACGCCTTTCCCTTGTTGCGAACGTAAATTTCCGAGGCGGGGTCGTTACCTGCGATTATTACCGTAAGTTTAAAAGTTTTGCCGTATTTTTCGTTTGCTTCGGCGATTTTCTCTTTTATTTCTTCTCTGACCGCCGCAGACACGAGTTTTCCGTCGATAATCGCCATTTTACGCCTCCAAGTCCTTTTTGAGAGAAGCGAGTATTCCGTTGACGTAGTTGAGACTTTCGTCCGTGGAATATTTCCTGACGAGAGACAACGCCTCGTCTATCGCGACCACGTTAGGCACGTCCTCAAAGTATTTCAATTCCGCAACCGCTATATACAAAGCGCACTTATCGGTTGAATATAATCTTTCAAACTTGTAGCCTTTCGCGTAAGACGAGATTATTTCCTCGATTTCCGATTTATGCTCGTTTATAACGTTCAGAAGCGAACGGGCAAATTCCGAATCTTCTTTCGAGAGTTTGCTCTCCCCGAACATTTCTTTTTCAAAAACTTCGTCGTTGTCGTTAAAAAGGTCTGCGTATAAAATCTTGTAGACGGCGTCTCTTGCGTCTCTTCTCATAATGTATCCTCTTCGTAAAAAAATAAAACAAACCGCAATAGTTGTTATAAACTATTGCAGTTTGTATAGCCGCCCGCACGCGTTCTTACAGCCTGCGGACGGCTTTCAGTCTATCGACTGTTCGTCGGGGAAGATTACCCCGTTCACTTTGACGTCTATGTTGCCGATTTTGTACTTCGACATAGATTCGACGCTATGCTTTATACTCTGCTGAATATCGTAGGCGACGTCGGAAATACTGTAACCGTAGTAAACGTCGACGGCAACGGAAACGTTGATCTGACCGTTTGAAAAATCGACCTTTATTCCGTCGGTGTTCGTCGGCGATTTTTTTCTGCTTCTTATCGCCACGCCGGAAACGTCTTCCACCGCAAGTCGCACAATACCCTTAACTATGCCTATATTGTAGACGACTTTGCCTTTTCTTTCGCCCGCGCTGTTCTTCAATTCGGACATTTTACACCTCGCGTATATTAGTATTTCTACTATATAAACGTATTATAACACCAAAAACGCTTGCTGTCAAGTTTTAATATCCGAAAACCGCCTTAAAACTACGTTTTTTACGAGATTGCCTGTATGTAAACGTTGTCGGGAGCGGCGTTGACTTCGTTCGCGCAAATCGTGTAAATCAAAATCGCGTCGTCCTGATCGAAATCGGCGTCTTTGACGATAACGCTCACGTTGTCCGAACTCATGCCTATGGTAACGGCGACTTC
>CALGVF010000250.1 GCA_937920115.1 uncultured Clostridia bacterium | reverse complement strand
TGATATTTTTTTTGAATGAATAATCTTTCCGAAGTCGGAAAAGAATTATTCCTAAATAAAGAAAAGAAACGCATATCGATTGACTTTTTTCGGGCGAAAGTTTAAAATATTAGAGTATTCGGGGCAGTTTGCCCGCGATTGTTACTTAAAGCGATATAAATCGCTTCAAACGGAGAAATTTTATGGCTGAATTTATGGGAGAGTTAAGGCGTACCGCTTACTGCGGAACGCTCAGAAAGGAAGACGTCGGCAAAGAAGTCGTCGTAATGGGTTGGACTCAGAGAAGAAGAAACCTCGGCGCGCTTTTGTTCGTCGATTTGAGGGATAAAACGGGCTTGGTTCAGGTCGTTTTCGACGATACGACCGACAGCGCGGTGTTCGATAAGGCTCAGGCTATTCGTTCGGAGTACGTTCTCGCCGTCAAAGGCAAAGTCAGAGAAAGAGAGAGTAAGACAAACAAAATCGCCACGGGCGATATCGAAATTCTCGCCGACGAACTGAAAATTCTTTCCGAAGCGGACACTACTCCCTTTGAAATTTTGGACGATACCAACGTAAACGAGACTTTGCGTCTCAAATACAGATACTTAGATCTTCGCAGACCGTCTTTGCAGAAAAATCTCTTCGTTCGTAACGAGATTACCAAAGCGGCGAGAAAATTTTTCGACGAGAACGGTTTTACCGAAATCGAAACGCCTATGCTCGGCAGGTCTACCCCCGAGGGGGCGAGAGACTATCTCGTTCCGTCGAGAGTTCACGAGGGGTGCTTCTACGCCCTTCCGCAGTCGCCGCAACTCTATAAGCAACTCCTTATGATTGCGGGCTTCGACAGATATTATCAGATTACTAAATGCTTCCGCGACGAAGATTTAAGGGCGAACCGTCAACCCGAGTTCACGCAAATCGACGTCGAAATGAGTTTCGTTGAGGAAATAGAGGACGTAATGTACCCCATCGAGGGACTTATCAAGGGCATTTTCAAAAGCACGATAGGTTTAGACCTCGGCGAGGGGCATTTCAGAACTATGACCTACAAAGAGGCTATGGAAAACTACGGTTCGGATAAGCCCGACACTCGTTTCGGACTTAAAATCGTGAACTGTTCCGACCTTTTCAAGTCTTCCGCGTTCAAGGTGTTTACCGACGCTCTCGCAATCGAGATAGGACCTATCCGCGGCAGCGTAAGAGCGATTAACGCCAAGAACTTAGCGGATAAATTTTCGAGAAAAGAACTCGACGCGACCGTAGAATTCGCTAAAACGATGGGAGCGAAAGGACTTTGTTGGATGACGTGGCAGAAAGGCGGCGAAATCAAATCGTCGTTCGCGAAATTCCTAACGCCCGAAGATATAGAGAACATAAAGGCAAGAATGGACTTCTGCGAGGGCGACGTACTGTTCTTCGCGGCAGATAAAGACTACGTCGTGTTCAATACGCTCGGCGGACTTCGCCTTATGATTGCCGAAAAGCACGGACTTATCGACAAAAACAAATACGACGTTTTGTGGGTGACGGAATTCCCGATGTTTGAATGGTCGGAAGAGGAAAATCGTTATATGGCGGTACACCACCCGTTCACCGCTCCCATGACCGAGGATCTCGAACTTTGCGAGACCGACCCGTCGAAAGCGAGGGCGAAAGCCTACGACCTCGTAATCAACGGTCAGGAGTCGGGCGGCGGCTCGATTCGTATTCATTCGAGAGATATTCAGAAGAAAATGTTTAACATTCTCGGCTTCTCGGAAGAGGACATCGAAAAGAAATTCGGGTTCTTCGTCAATGCGTTCAATTACGGAACGCCCCCGCACGGCGGACTCGCGTTCGGTCTCGACAGACTTACGATGCTTCTTACGAAAGACGAGAGTATAAGAGACGTAATAGCGTTCCCGAAGGTTCAGACGGCTTCGTGCCTTATGAGCGACGCTCCCGCTCCCGTCGAACAGAAGCAACTCGACGAGTTGTATATCGAGGTTAAAGGTGAATAAAACGGGCAACGCCGATAAAACGGAGGCTGTCGGAACTTCAGATATGGCGGTCGGAACGGAAAAATTTGCGGGGCGTAAAAGGCTTTTCGTGATTTTACTGTCCGTTGCGGTCGTTGTTTGCGGTATGCCGGGCAAGAATAATACAAGCCTTGGTCTAACGACGTATTTTTGACTAATACTTCGTTCTGCTCGCGGCTTATACGTTAAGTATTAACCCGCTCGCACGCCTTGTCTTA
>CALGVF010000249.1 GCA_937920115.1 uncultured Clostridia bacterium | reverse complement strand
TTTAAGTCTGTTGTGACGGCACATTAAAGCGCGGTAGCAAAGTTCGAGCCTGCTGTCGAAAATCTCCCAAAATTTAGTCTCGTCTCCGCCCGAACTCAAAGCGACGTCCACGAGGTTAATCGTGACTACGCCCTGATTGAATCTGCCGTAATACTTCGGTTTGCCGTTCTCGTCGACGTAAGGCGTCAGGAAACTTCTGCAACCCATACAGGTATAGCAATGTCCCTCGCCGTTTTTATCGACTTTGTATTCGAGCATTTTCTTTTCGGATATATAATCGGGAACCATTCTCTTCGCCGTGCATTTCGCCGCGAGTACGGTGAGATACCAATAAGGCGTTCCCTCTTCGATATTGTCGGGTTCTAAGACGTAAATGAGTTTGGGGAACGCGGGGGTGATATATACTCCCGATTCGTTCTTCACGCCCTGCATACGCTGCAAAAGGGTCTCCTCTATAATCATGGCGAGGTCGGCTTTTTCGCGTTCGTTTCTCGCCTCGTTGAGGTACATAAATACGGTGATAAAGGGAGCCTGACCGTTGGTCGTGAGCAAGGTTACGACCTGATACTGTATAGTCTGAATACCCCTTTTAACCTCGTCTCTGAGCCTTTTTTCGGTAAATTCGGCGATTTTCGCTTCGTCTTTTATACCGAGTTCGTCGAGTTCTTCGGTCACTTGTCTCTTGATTTTCTGTCTGCTTATATCGACGAACGGCGCAAGGTGGGTAAGCGAAATAGACTGCCCGCCGTACTGATTGGAAGCGACCTGAGCGATAATCTGCGTGGCGATATTGCACGCAGTCGAAAAACTGTGCGGTTTCTCTATGAGCGTGCCGCTTATGACGGTGCCGTTCTGCAACATATCCTCTAAGTTCACGAGGTCGCAGTTGTGCATGTGCTGAGCGAAATAGTCGGCGTCGTGGAAGTGGATAATGCCCGCTTCGTGAGCGTCAACTATATCTTTCGGAAGCAGAATACGCTTGGTGATATCCTTGCTGACTTCGCCCGCCATATAGTCTCTCTGAACGCTGTTCACCGTCGGGTTTTTGTTGGAATTTTCCTGTTTAACCTCTTCGTTGTTGCACTCGATCAAAGACATAATCTGATCGTCGGTCGTGTTCGACTTTCTGACGAGTTGGCGGGTATAACGATAGGTAATGTACTTTCTCGCGACTTCAAACGCTTTCAGGTCCATTATCTCGTTTTCTACTATATCCTGTATTTCCTCTACGTTGAGAGCCCGTTTTCTGTTCGTCGCGATCGCTTCTACGTTGTCGCCGATTTGTTCGATTTGCTTTTTCGTAAGTCTCTTGCTCTGACTTACCGATTCGTTTGCTTTCGTTACCGCTGCGGTTATCTTAGAACGGTCGAATACCGCTTCCGCGCCGCTTCTCTTGATTATCTTCATTTCTCTTCACCCTTTTTTCGATGTCGGGTTTGATTATATCATATCTTTATCTCGGCTGTGTGTTGCAACCGCAACAATTTCAAAAATTTTTTTAGAAAAACCACAAGATATTGTATTTATGCAAATATTCAATCTCAAAATGTAGTTTATGCAAAAAGGAAAAAACGAGCGTGATTTTGCCGTTTAAAAGCAAAATGAAGGTGAAAATTTCCCACGTTTTTAAAACTTATGCAAAACTGATTTTATTTTGCTCAAAATACTTGACAGGAGACATCGGGTATGCTAATATGTTGCCCGTCAAAAAGGCGACTTTACTATGCTGAATGAAAAAAAAGAAATTTTCGGAGTCATACACTCCTACGAGACGCTCGGAGCGACCGACGGACCGGGGCTGAGATTTATACTTTTCACGCAGGGCTGCCATCTCAGATGCAAGTACTGCCACAACCCCGACACGCAGAGAACCTGCCGACTTGAAAACGCCGCAAAAAACGGGTTTAAAGTCGTTTCCGCTTCCGAGATTGCAAGCGAGGCGTTAAAGTACAAAAATTATTACGGCAGAAGAGGGGGAATCACCGCGAGCGGCGGCGAACCTCTGCTTCAAATCGAGTTTCTGACCGCATTATTTAAAATAATGAAAGAAAACGGAGTGAACACGGCAATCGACACTTCGGGTCTCGAATATTCGGAAAAGGACGAAAACTTGGACGAACTTCTGCGGCTTACCGACCTCATACTTTTGGACGTCAAACATATCGACAGCGAAAAATGCAAGGCGTTGACGGGCAGAGGCAACGAAAATTTCTTTAAATTCGCGAGGCGGCTCGAATCGGAGAAGATACCCGTATGGATAAGGCAGGTTCTCGTTCCCGATTATACGGACGACGAAACCGACCTTATAAAAACCCGCGAATTTATACAATCTTTAAACAACGTGGAAAAGGTCGAAATACTGCCCTATCACACTTTGGGAAAATCGAAATACGAAAAACTCGGAATACCTTATCCGCTCGAAAACGTAAAATCTCCGACGGCGGAAGAAGTTGCAAGGGCAAAAAAACTATTAGGTGTTATATAATATGAAAATGTTTGAACAATGGACAGGCTTCGTCCGCGGCAAATGGTGCGACGAAGAAATCAACGTAAGAGACTTCATTCAGAGAAACTACGTTCCCTACGAGGGCGACGAGGAGTTTCTCGCAGGACCCACCGAAGCGACTAAAACGCTTTGGAAAGAAATAACCGAACTTTCCGAAAAAGAAAGACTTGCGGGCGGCGTGTTGAAAGCCGACACGGCGATCGTATCGAGCGTGAACAGTCACGAAGCGGGCTATATCGACAAGCCCCTCGAAAAAATCGTAGGACTTCAAACGGACGAACCGTTCAAAAGACCCTTGCACGTTTCGGGCGGACTTCGTATGGCGGAACAATCGCTCGAAATGTACGGCTACAAAATGGACGAAACGCTAAGCAACTTCTACCACAAGTACCGCAAGACCCACAACGACGGCGTATTCGACGCCTACACTCCCGAAATGCGTAGGGCTCGTACCGCCCACCTCTTAACGGGACTTCCCGACGCTTACGGCAGAGGAAGAATCGTAGGCGATTACAGAAGGGTCGCCCTCTACGGAATAGACTACCTTATTTCCGAAAAAGAAGCCGATAAACGACTTATAGACGGGGATATGACTCCCGATAAGGTACAACTCAGAGAGGAATTATCCGAGCAGATTAAGGCTCTCAACAACCTCAAAGCGATGGCTTTGAAATACGGCTGCGACATATCCAAGCCTGCAGCGAATGCGAAAGAAGCGGTACAATGGCTGTACTTCGGCTACCTCGGAGCGGTCAAAGACCAAAACGGGGCGGCGATGAGTATCGGCAGGAACACCACGTTCCTCGATATATATATCGAAAGAGACCTCAAAAACGGAGTTCTCACCGAGACCGAGGCTCAGGAACTTATCGACCATTTCGTAATGAAATTGCGTATCGTCAAGTTTATGCGTACCAAAGAATACAACGAACTTTTCTCGGGCGACCCGACTTGGGTTACGGAATCTATCGGCGGTATGGGTACGGACGGCAGAACGCTCGTTTCCAGAACTTCTTTCAGAATGTTGCATACTCTCGAAAACTTGGGACCCGCTCCCGAGCCGAATCTCACGGTGCTTTGGAGCGAACATTTGCCCGAAAAATTTAAGAAATACTGCGCGAAACTCTCGCTTAAAACCTCGGCTATTCAATACGAAAGCGACGACCTTATGCGTCCCGATATGGGCGACGATTACTGTATCGCGTGCTGCGTGAGCAGTATGAGAGAGGGTAAGGACATGCAATTCTTCGGAGCGAGGGCGAATATAGCGAAATGTCTCCTCTACGCTATCAACGGCGGCAGAGACGAACTCGCGTTGGACAAAAAGACGGGCGAACCGTTGCAGGTATCTCCCGAGTTCGCGGCAATCGAGGGCGACGGAAAACTCGATTACAACGAAGTGTTGGAAAAATTCGACACTATGATGGATTGGCTCGCGAAAGTCTACGTCAACACGCTCAACCTCATTCACGTTATGCACGACAAATACTCTTACGAAGCGTTGGAAATGGGCTTGCACGACACGAAAGTCCGCAGATTTTTCGCAACGGGTATCGCGGGTTTCTCGTGCGCGGTCGATTCGCTTTCGGCTATCAAATACGCCGAAGTATATCCTATTCGTAACGAAAAAGGACTTGTCGTCGATTACCGCACGGTAGGCGACTTCCCGAAATACGGCAACAACGACGAAAGGGTTGACGAAATCGCGGTATGGCTCGTCGAAACGTTTATGAAGAAAATCGAGGGGCAATACACTTACAGAAATTCGATTCCCACAATGTCGATACTCACGATTACTTCCAACGTAGTTTACGGCAAGAGAACGGGCAACACCCCCGACGGCAGAAGAGCGGGCGAACCGCTTGCCCCGGGAGCGAACCCGATGCACGGCAGAGACACTCACGGAGCCCTCGCTTCGCTCGCTTCGGTTGCGAAACTGCCCTACGAATACGCGAGAGACGGAATATCCAACACGTTCAGCGCGACCCACGGTTCACTCGGAACGAACAACGCGGAAAGGGTTGACAATCTCGTAGACATGATTGACGGTTACGTTAAATCGGGCGGTTATCACCTGAACGTAAACGTATTTGAAAGAGAAATGCTTTTGGACGCTCAGAAGCACCCCGAAAAATATCCGCAACTGACGATAAGAGTAAGCGGCTACGAGACAATGCAAATTTACATTTTACATTGTCTCGTGAATGGTTCTCGAAAGAACAGCAAGACGAAGTTATTTCGAGAACCATTCACGAGACAATGTAAAATGTAAATTTGCGAATTACCGCAAGCAAAAATTTCGCGAATAGAGATAAGAATAAAAAATACAAAACGTAACAGGGCTGTAAAAACAGCAAAAAAGACTGCAAATCTAT
>CALGVF010000248.1 GCA_937920115.1 uncultured Clostridia bacterium | reverse complement strand
CCGAACTTACGGGTTTATTGTCGCGGCGAAGCGTGTATTGCAGTAAAAGTCCGAACGGAAAATACTCGGTTTCGAGTTTTGACACGGACGAGGGAAATATACGATACCGCCGAGTAAATCACGAATTTATAAACGGCAAATGCCGCTATTGCGGAGCGAACACGACCTATGACCGCGGAGAGGAATTAGAGACTCACGCTTATGAATTTATACACACGACGAACGCGGAGCAGATATTTAATATGAAATTTGACGTAATAATTTCCAACCCGCCCTATCAACTGTCCGACGGCGGCAATGGTGCAAGTGCAAAACCAATATATCATCATTTTGTAGAACAGGCAAAGAAATTAAGACCGCATTATTTATCAATGATTATTCCTGCCCGTTGGTATGCGGGGGGAAAGGGACTTGATTTTTTTAGAAACACAATGGTAAATGACCGTAGTTTGAAAGAATTGTATGATTTTGTCTCTGCGGCGGATTGCTTTGGCGGAGTAGAAATAAAGGGCGGAGTATGTTATTTTTTATGGGATAGAGAGTATAACGGCGATTGTAAAATTGTCAGATTTGAAAACGGAGAAATGGTATCGAAATCCGTTCGTCCATTGCTTGAAAGTAACAGCGACATTTTTATTCGTTACAGCGAATCAATCCCGATATTCAAAAAAGTTATAGATAAAGAAAATCATTTTTTTTCAGAAATAATTAGTTCGAGAAAGCCTTTTGGTTTGCCGACAGATTTCAACACCTTTTCTAAAAGCGGGGATATAAAAATTTATGCAAATAAACAAATCGGCTATGTATCCGCAAAATTTAACATATCAAAAAACAAAGATTGGATAAATAAGTATAAACTTTTTATTCCAAAGGCTGTCGGCTCGGGAGATATGAGAGACGATTGGGTGAAACCAATAATAGGCGAACCGAATAGTTTATGTACTGAAACTTATGTCGTAGTCGGACCATTTGAGACAGAAGAAGAAACTAAAAATGTTTATTCTTATACTCAAACGAAATTTTTTCACTTTATGATGGGACTTGCAAAGATTACGCAAGATGCGACAAGTAAAGTTTATCAATTCGTTCCTATGCAAGATTTTTCAAAGCCGTGGACGGACGAGGAATTGTATAAAAAGTACAATCTTTCGCAAGAAGAAGTAGATTTTATCGAAAGTATGATTAAACCTATGGAGTAATATAGAATGGCAAATAATATAAGTCTTTCCGATATTTTAAGTAATCGCCCCGACTTTTCGCCTACTATTTACGGCTATATTCTTCCCGAAGTCAAGGACCACGACGGCTATATCAAAATAGGATATACCGAGCGTAAATCGGTCGAAAATCGTATAAAAGAACAGTTGCACACCGCCGCGATAGGCTTTAAAATCGTGTTCAAAGAGTCCGCTATGCGTTCCGACGGAACGTGTTTCACGGATAAGGACGTCCACAGACTTTTAAGGCGTAAGGGTTACAGGCAATTCAACGAGGGCGAGGATAAAAACGAGTGGTTTAACTGTTCCGTGAGCGACGCGTTGACCGCTATCGAGGAAGTCAGGACGGGAAAAAGATTCGAGGGCAATCGCTCGTGGAATTTTACCATGCGAAACGAGCAGAAGTCCGCGGTTGAAATGACGAAAGCCTATTTCGCCCGCTCAAAAAAGGAAGAGCCGACCAAGCCCCCGAAATTTTTATGGAACGCGAAAATGCGTTTCGGAAAAACTTTCGCAACCTATGAACTATGCAGGGAAATGGGGTTTACGAGAATACTCGTTCTCACTTTTAAACCCGCCGTCGAATCGGCGTGGCACGAAGATATATCGCGGCACGTCGATTTCAAAGGCTGGCAATTCGTTAGCAACAAAGAGGCGAAATTCGATACGAAAAAACTCGACGAACAGTTCGAGAGTTGCGATAAAAACGCCCCTATCGTGGTTTTCGGTTCTTTTCAGGACTTACTCGGCACGAACGACGGCGGCGGCATAAAAGCTAAAAACGAGTTTATACATACGACGAATTGGGATATAGTCGTGTTCGACGAATACCACTACGGAGCGTGGCGTGAAAACGCAAGAAATCTGTTCGAGAAATTCGACGAGGAAAACGACGATTTCGACCTAGAAAAGTATCAAAGGGAAGAAGCGGGTAACGCCTTGAGCGAGTCGTTTTTGCCTATCCCCTCGGGGCATTATCTTTACCTTTCGGGAACGCCTTTCCGAGCCCTTAACTCGGGTGAATTTTTAGAGGACCAAATATTTAATTGGACGTACTCGGACGAGCAGTCGGCAAAGGAAAAATGGGATAATTCCTTGGGCGAAAACCCGTATGCGGCACTCCCGAAAATGGTGATGCTCACCTATAAAGTACCCGATTCGATTACGGCGAACGCCGCCATAAACGAGGGGTACGACGAGTTCGATATAAACGAATTTTTCAAAGCCGAGCCGAAAGAAAAGGGCAAAGCGGAAACCTCGGAATTTGTCTACGAGGACGACGTGCAGAAGTGGCTTAAAATGATTCAGGGTAACTATATGCCTGCGGACGGCTTGAAACTCGGGGCGGAGCGACCGCCCATGCCTTTTTCGGACGTCACCTTGCAGAGCGTTTTGTCGCATACCTTGTGGTTTTTGCCGAACGTGGCGAGTTGTTACGCTATGTATAATTTGCTACGCAAAAAGCAGAACAATTTTTTCGACGATTATAAAATTATCGTCTGTGCAGGAACGAAAGCGGGCATAGGTATAGAGGCTTTAACGCCCGTATTAAACGCTATGGGCGACCCGCTCAAAACGAAAACGATAACTCTGTCTTGCGGAAAACTCACGACGGGCGTTACCGTTCGTCCGTGGTCGGGAGTGTTTATGCTGCGGAATTTGAAATCGCCCGAAACGTATTTTCAGACGGCGTTCAGGGTTCAGTCGCCGTGGGAGATTATAAACGATAAAGGCGATAAGGAAATTATAAAGAAAGAGTGCTACGTTTTCGACTTTGCCTTGGAACGGGCTCTCGAACAGATTTCCGATTATTCGTGCCGATTAAAGGTTGACGACACAAGCCCCGAACAGAAAGTTGCGGATTTCATCGCGTTTTTGCCCGTGCTTGCGTTCGACGGGTCGTCGATGAACGTAATAAACGCTCAGGATATACTCGATATTACCTATGCGGGAACTTCGGCGACTTTGCTCGCAAAACGGTGGCAGACGGCTTTACTTGTTCACGTTGACAACGACACGCTTGACAAGTTGAGAAGAAGTCCCGAGGCGTTGGACGCGCTTATGAGGATAGAGGGGTTCCGCTCGTTAAACGACGAAATTCAGACGATAATAAACCGCTCGGAAAAGGTGAAAAAACTCAAAAAGGAAAAGGGCGACGACTTGTCCGCGGCGGAGAAAAAAGAACTCTCGGCAGAGGAAAAAGAGGCGAAATCGCTAAGAAAAAGAGTGCAGGAAAACCTTCTGAAACTCGCGGCGAGAATACCTGCGTTTATGTACCTTACCGACTACCGCGAACAGACGATAAAAGACGTAATAACGCAGATAGAACCCGAACTTTTCAAAAAGGTGACGGGGCTTACGGTGAGAGATTTCGACACGCTCTGTTCTATCGGGCTTTTCGACTCGGAAAAAATGAATCAAGGAATATTCGGGTTCAGAAAGTATGAAAATTCGAGTTTATCGTACACGGGAATAGATAAGCACGACGGCGAATCGGTCGGCGGTTGGGACACGGTGTTACGCCGAGAGGAATACGAGAGTTTATACGGAAAATAAAATATATAGGTCGGTCGCTGTTAAAAACATAGTGCAGCCGCAGTCCGCCGCGTTTTAAACGCGGCGGACTGCGGCTGAATTTTGGTTTAGGGTTTTGCAGGGAAGTTGTATTTCCTTACGGAAGTTACATTTTGCTTCGCAAAGTGATATTGCTGTTGCAGTTATATTGCTATCGCAGTTATATTTGCCTTGCGGCAAGTGTTGAGTGCAGCCGTATGGGACGACGCTTCGGCGTTCCGATATAAAACCGTAGGGGACGACGCTTCGGCATTCTGATATAAAACGTAGGGGACGGCGCCCTCGACGTCCCGAAAACGAAAGTGATATTCTGTTTCGCAAAGTTATATTTACTTGTCGGCAAGTGTGGGGCTTAGACTTTCTTGCCGTCACCTTCGGGGAAGGTGGCTCGGCGAGCGACTGCGAGCCGAGGCGGAAGGGGATAAAACGAAAAATAATAAAACCGAGAGACCTGTTATTTACGGGCTTCTCGGTTTTTATTTAATTTTAAATCGTCAATTTTTATAAATGGAACGAACGGTTCCCGCCTCGGAATCATATTCGGCAGAGGTGACAACGGAAGTTGAATTAGTCGTAATACACAGAATTTCGAGGACTTTATATTCCGACTGCGAAGAAATGTAATATTCAAGAATATAACCGCCGAACTGAGGCGGATAAGTTTCCATATAGACGGTGTCTTTTCTGTCGGGTTCGCCGAGCAGGGCGGTCACGTCGTCGATATTCCACCCGATAATATAGTTGTTTTTGGCGAAATCGTCGAGCATGAGGTATCTCTGGTGGTAGTCGCCCTGTTTCCATTTATCCGAAGAAAACTGAGTTTTGTCCGAACACGAAGCGACGGTAAGAGTAGTAAGAAGTAACAACGCCGTAAGCATAGCAGATAGAACGTATTTAACTTTTTTCATTTTCCCTCCTATTTATGTAATGATTGTACCATACAATTATATAGTTGTCAATATCCTATATAGTTGTCAATATCCAAAAAAGAAAAACAATTTAAAAAAAGAAAAAACAGTCCCGAAAGACTGTTTTCCGTTGGTGACCCCTACGGGATTCGAACCCATGATACCGCCGTGAAAGGGCGATGTC
>CALGVF010000247.1 GCA_937920115.1 uncultured Clostridia bacterium | reverse complement strand
ATTCGAGTCTTTCGTTATTTTTGCCGCCGTGTTCGTGCGAATAGGAAGAATGGGTGAAACACGTCCTCAAAAGCGTTTTGTCCTTAAACGTATAGCCTATTCTCTCCTCGCATTCGTACATCAGAAAAATCATACGTTGTCCTCGCCCGAAGTGAGTTTCGACCTTATTTTACCGCCTACGTCCATAGTAGCCGCGTAGTACGCTTGGAAAATCGCGTTCTTGAACGCTTCCGCTTTCGACGAGCCGTGGGCCTTTACTATGACTTTTTCCATTCCGAGCAGAACGGCGCCGCCCTTTTTATTGTAGTCGAGTTTGTTTTTGAGATTCTTAAGAGCCTTTTTCATCAAAAGAGCCCCCAAAGTCGCCTTTTTCGAGGCTTTTATCTCGGCTTTGAGCGAAGAGAAAATACAGTTTACCGTACCTTCCATACTCTTTAAAGCGATATTTCCGTTAAAGCCGTCGGACACTACCACGTCGTAATTTCCCGACAGAATGTCTCTCGCTTCCATATTGCCGACGAAATTTATATCCTTTTCGTCTTTGAGCATTTCGTAAGCCTCTTTCGTGAGCGAATTGCCCTTGCCCTCTTCCGTTCCGTTGGAAAGAAGTCCGACTCTCGGGTTTTTAACGCCCTTGACTTCGCTCATGTATATGCTTCCCATAAGGGCGAACTGAGCGAGGTTCATAGGCTTTACGTCAACGTTCGCTCCGCAGTCTAAAAGCATTGTTTCGCCGCCCTGCAAATTGGGCATCGTGGGGGCGAGGGCGGGACGAATTATTCCCTTTACCCTCGGAGTCAAAAAGATTGCCGCCGCGAGTACCGCTCCCGTCGAACCTGCCGATACGAACGCCTTTGCGGACGAGTCTTCTTTCAGAAGTTTAGCCGCGACGACTATCGACGAGTTCGGTTTTTTCCTTATCGCCTCTACGGGGGCTTCCTCGCAGGTTATTACGTCGTCGGCGTTTACGACGAACACTCTCGACGCGTCGTAATCGGTTTCTTTCTGCAATATCGAACGAACGGCGTTTTCCTGTCCGACAAGGGCTACGTCGAACCCCTCTCTTTCCCTTACCGCTTCGAGCGTTCCTTTCACTATTTCCTCGGGCGAATTGTCTCCCCCGAATGCGTCAACGATTATTTTCATTAAAATGCGTTCCTTCTTAGTATTCGAGATTGCCGACCGTTCTCGGGAACGGTATTACGTCTCTTATGTTCGCTATGCCCGTCAAGTACATAACCATTCTCTCGAAGCCGAGACCGTAACCCGAATGGGTCGTTCCGCCGAATTTGCGGAGATTGATATACCAATCGTAGTCCTCGGGTTTAAGTCCGAGTTCGTTCATTCTCGCAAGAAGAACGTCTACTCTTTCCTCTCTCTGACTGCCGCCGATAAGTTCGCCTATTCCGGGGACGAGCAAATCAGCCGCCGCAACCGTTTTACCGTCGTCGTTCAATCTCATGTAGAACGCCTTTATTTCCTTCGGGTAATCGGTCAGGAACACGGGCTTTTTATAAACCTGTTCGGTGAGATACCTCTCGTGTTCGCTTTGAAGGTCGCAACCCCAATATACGGGGAACTCGAATTTGTCCTTTACGGGTTCGAGAATTTTTATAGCCTCGGTGTAAGGAAGCCTTACAAAGTCGTTCGAGGCGACGTTTTCGAGCCTTTCCAAAAGTCCTTTATCGACGAAATCGTTTAAGAATTTCAGTTCGGACGGACAGGTTTTCATAACGTGTCTTATTATGTGTTTTACCATCGCTTCGGCGACGTCCATATCGCCCGCGAGGTCGCAGAACGCCATTTCGGGTTCTATCATCCAGAATTCCGCGGCGTGTCTCGCCGTATTAGAGCGTTCGGCTCTGAAAGTCGGTCCGAAAGTATATACGTTTCCGAACGCCATGGCGTAAGCCTCGGCGGAAAGTTGTCCCGATACCGTAAGGCTTGCCTGTTTTCCGAAGAAGTCCTGCGAATAATCGACCTTGCCGTTTTCCGTTTTCGGAACGTTATTTAAGTCGAGCGTAGTCACTTGGAACATCGCTCCCGCACCTTCGCAGTCGCTGCCCGTTATGAGCGGCGTATGAACGTAAACGAAGCCCTGCGAGTTGAAAAACTCGTGAATTGCGAAAGCCGCCTCGCTCCTTATGCGGAAGACCGCTCCGAAAGTGTTGGTCCTCGGGCGAAGATAGGCGATTTCTCTCAGATATTCGAGAGAATGGCGTTTCTTCTGCAAGGGGTAATCGGGCGAGGAAATTCCCTCGACCTTTATGTTTTCGGCTTTGATTTCAAACGGCTGTCTCGCCTCGGGAGTCAGAACGAGCGTACCCGTAACGATAAGGGAGGCTCCTACGTTCTGACGAGCGATTTCGTCGTAATTTTCTATTTTTTCGCGTTCAAACACTACCTGAACGTTTTTAAAGCAACTGCCGTCGTTGAGTTCGATAAAGCCGAACGCCTTGGAATCTCTGAGCGTTCTGACCCAACCCGCGACGGTGACTTTCTTACCGCCGTATTTTTCGGAATCGGCAAAAATCTCTTTAAGATAAATTCTGTCCTGCATATACTTCTCTCCGTAATATATAGTACAACGAATATATTTTAACATAGAACGCCGTAAAAAACAACAAAATTAAAGCAAAAAAAAGAGGGCTATAAAAAAATAATTAACGGAACGCCCCGTGAAGCAAACTATAAAACTATCCACAAACGAAACGCCCCGCAAAGTAACCTACAAAACTATCCGCCTTGCTTTCCCCTTTGGGGCAGGCTCTCCCGATGAAACGGGTAAATGTCCCCGATGAAACGGGGAAAATGTCGCGAAGCGACAAAAGGGGCGCGTCCGCCGCGTAGGCGAAGGTGGCAGACGAAGTCTGACGGAGAGGGGGCGTCCGCCGCCGAGGCGAAGTGGC
>CALGVF010000246.1 GCA_937920115.1 uncultured Clostridia bacterium | reverse complement strand
CAGAAGAACCTCGCCTTGATCGCAGTGGACGTAAAGTTCGTTTTTATCGCAGTAAATCATTTCCCAAAAGTTGTGCTTTTCTTCGGGAAACGCATAGTTTTTCGATAGTTTCTGATAGTGAATGGTCACTATCTCCGATATGCTTAAAAGGTTTGAAACCTTATACATATAAAACGTTTTTTCGACCATATTCTTTTCTCCCGAACAAATTGTAACATATTTCGCGAACTTTTGCAATATATTTTAGGAAATTTTTGATGAAAGATTTTATAAATAGTCCGCAATATTTTCTATATCATTTTATTTTTATAGGTTTATAATATAGGTAACATAAAATGCGACTCACAGGAGGATAAAGTATGAAATACGTTCCCGTATTGGATAAAGAATTTCGTCCCATGTACGAAACGTTCCAAAATTATCTTAAAGAAGTAAACGCGAGCGAGCATAAAACGCTTAAAATATGCGTAGAGAGAAACGACGGATATAACTACGTTTACGAATACCCCGTATATTCGTCCGCAGACAAGGCGACCGAAAACAATAAAATGGCTGAGAGAATTATCAAAACTATTTTGTGGGTTGTCGGCGGCTATAAAATTTATATCGCGGGCGACGACGGCATATACGAATATATCAAAAAGGCGTATACGAAAGACGGTATAAGGTCTTTCGATAAAGGCTTTATGGAAAGAGTTTACGAAACCGAGTTCGAGGTTGTGAAATGCGACGATAAGAACTTCCCGAAAGAGAAGAAGTGTTCTCTGAAAGTCGGAGGACATCTCGACGGTTGCAGAATAGGTTTCGACGCGGGCGGCAGCGACAGAAAGGTCAGCGCGGTTGTAGACGGCAAGGTTGTATACAGCGAAGAAGTCGTATGGTTCCCGAAAATCAACCCCGACCCCGATTATCATTATCGCGAGATACTCACGGCTATGAGAACGGCGGCTTCCAAAATGCCGAGAGTGGACGCTATCGGCGTTTCGAGCGCGGGCGTTTACGTCAATAATAAAATAATGGTCGCCTCGCTTTTCCTTAAAGTAAGCGACGAAGATTTCGATAAAAAAGTCAAGACGATGTACATCGACGTTGCGAAAGAACTCGGCAAGGACATCCCGCTCGAAGTTGCCAACGACGGCGACGTCACGGCTCTTGCAGGAGCGATAGATTTGAACGACAACGGCGTACTCGGTATCGCAATGGGTACGAGCGAAGCGGTTGGTTATATCAACCTCGACGGCGGACTTAACGGTTGGCTTTCCGAACTCGCGTTTGTTCCCGTTGATTACAACGAAAATTCCATGGTCGACGAGTGGAGCGGCGATTACGGTTGCGGCGTTAAGTATTTCTCGCAGGACGGCGTTATCAAGCTTGCCGAAAAAGGCGGTTATAAATTTGACGAAGGTTTAAGCCCCGCCGAAAAACTTAAAGTCGTGCAGAAAATGATGCAGGACGGCGAACCTCTCGCGAAACAGATTTACGAGGATATCGGAACTTATCTCGGATATACGATGCCTTATTACGCAATGTTCTACGATATAAAACATATACTTTTACTCGGAAGAGTTACGAGCGGAGCGGGCGGCAATATCATTATGGACAGAGCTAACAAGATTTTAGCCGAGGAATACCCCGAACTTAAATTCCGCATCGAAATGCCCGACGAGAAGAACAGGAGAGTCGGACAGAGCATTGCGGCGGCTTCTCTTGCGGCATCGAGAAAATAAATAGAGAAAATTATAAAAGAAGAGAATGGCAAGTAGTCATATCGTTTAACGATTTAACGAGTATTGCCGTAGGGGACGGCACCCCGTATTGTTAAAAGGTTTCTCGGGTGTTGCCGTAGGGGACGGCACCTTGTGCTGTCCAAAGATTTCTCGGGCGTTGACGTAGGGGACGGTGCCCTCGACGTCCCGAAAAAATAAATTTATATAAAAGATGATAAAAAGGAGTATGGAAATATGAAGGTAATTATAGCGAAAGATTATCAGGAAATGAGCGATAAAGCGTTTGAAATTATGTCGGAAGTCGTAAAAAATAAGCCCGACGCCGTTTTGGGTCTCGCTACGGGTTCTACCCCTATCGGTCTTTATAAAAATATGATAAAGGACCACGAGGAGAACGGAACGAGTTATAAGAACGTTAAGACGGTAAACCTCGACGAATACGCTGGTCTCGATTATTCGAGCGATCAGAGTTACGTCTACTTTATGAGAGACAACCTTTTCGACCATATCGATATAGACCTTAAAAACACCAATATCGAAAACGGCAAAGCGGCTGACAGGAAAGCCGAATGTGAAAGATATAACGCCCTTTTGGCTGTTATGCAACAGGATATTCAGGTTCTCGGCATAGGTTCTAACGGACATATCGCGTTCAATGAACCGGGAACCCCTTTCGGAAGCGTTACGCATATCGTTGACCTTACCGAAAGCACGATAAAGGACAATTCGAGACTTTTCAAGAGTATCGATGAAGTTCCCCGTCAGGCGTTCACCATGGGTCTTAAAAACATTATGAACGCAAAGAAGATACTTATTTTGGCAAACGGAGCGAATAAAGCGAAAGCCGTCTACGGACTTGTAAAAGGCGAAGTAACCGAAAACGTTCCCGCAAGCGTATTGCAACTTCACCCCGACTGCACTCTCGTGTGCGACGAAGCGGCGGCGAGCCTCATTAAATAACGGACGACTATGAAAGGTTTAAAAAACGTAAAGGTATATTTAAGAAACGTAGGTATAGTAAAGACTAATATCGGTATCGAGAACGGCAGAATAGCGTATATCGGCGACGACGGCGATAATATCGAAAGTCTGTTCGAGACGGACGGAGTAGTTTTGCCGGGCTTTATCGACGAGCATATTCACGGAGCGGGCGGAGCGGACGCCATGGACGGTAGCGTAGAGGCGTTGCAGACTATTTCCGAATATCTCGTAAGAGAGGGAACTACGGGCTTTTTGGCTACGACAATGACGCAAAGTCCCGAAAATATCACAAAGGCTTTAAACGCCGTAAAAGAAATCAGAACTTACTGCGAGTATAAAGGAGCGGAAGTTCTCGGCGTACACCTCGAAGGTCCGTTTATCTCGCCTAAGCACGTAGGAGCGCAACCTCTCGAATACGTTGCGGTTCCGTCTGCGGAAGTTTTCGATAAGTACAACGAGGTTTCGGGAAATTCTATAAGAATAGTAACGCTTGCTCCCGAAGTTGACGGCGGGCTCGAACTCATAAGACATCTTAAAGAGGTCGGAGTAGTCGCTTCGGTCGGACACACGGGCGGTAAGTATTCGGACGTCGTAAAAGCGGTAGAGGCGGGAGCGACGAACGTTACGCACACTTATAACGCCCAGACGGGACTTCACCACAGAGAAGCGGGAGTTGTCGGAGCGGCAATGCTTTTAGACGAACTCAACTGCGAAATGATATGTGATACCATTCACGTAAGCGTACCCGCGATAAAGTTGGTAATCAAAAACAAGCCGAGCGATAAATACACGCTTATAACCGACGCTATGAGGGCGAAAGGAATGCCCGACGGACTTTCCGAACTCGGCGGGCAGGAAGTATTCGTTAAAAACGGCGAAGCGAGACTTAAAGACGGCACTTTGGCGGGAAGCGTTCTGAAAATGAACGTTGCGATAAAAAATCTCGTTGAGAAAGTGGGAGTTCCTTTTACGAGAGCGGTTGATTTCGCGACTTATAACCCTGCGAAGAATATCGGCGTAATAGAGGACAGAGGAACGATAGAAGTCGGCAAGAGAGCGGACTTCACGGTTTTAGACGGCGAGTTCAACGTGCTTTACACGGTAGTAGGCGGAAAAGTCGTATACAAAGCGTAGTTGAATAACATTATATAAAAAGGAAAGGGGATGTAAAAAAATAACAAAATAAACAAAGACTGCAAATCTATCAAAAAAGATAGAAAAGCAGTCTTTTTTAATGTGAAAAGCTTCATTTTTTACTTGCTTTCCCCTATGGGGAGAGTGGCTTGACGGAATGAAATGGAAGTCAAG
>CALGVF010000245.1 GCA_937920115.1 uncultured Clostridia bacterium | reverse complement strand
AGAAGTATAAGGTGAGAGAAATTCTCGACGCTTGCTCGAACTACTTTGATAAGACGGGCAGGAGATATATATTCGAGTATTCTCTCGTCAAGGGGCAGAACGATACGAAAGAGTGTTCGGACGAGTTGATACGGCTTTTAAAAGGCAGACCGTGTCACGTAAATATAATAAGGCTCAACGCGGTCAAAGAGAAAAATCTTGAAGCGACTTCGGATAAAGCCGCGTATAAATTTGCGGAAACGCTTGAAAAAGGCGGCGTGTCCGCAACCGTGAGGAGGCAAATGGGCGTCGATATAGACGGTGCGTGCGGTCAACTCCGCAGGAAGTTTTTGGAGAAAGGAGAGAAAACGATCTGAGTACGGCAAG
The DNA here is from genome assembly GCA_937920115.1 of uncultured Clostridia bacterium. GTDB lineage: Bacteria > Bacillota > Clostridia > Christensenellales > Borkfalkiaceae > UBA10281. The sequence continues at coordinate 2,306 of CALGVF010000245.1, read as the reverse complement.
AATTGTAAAGATACGTTCAGGGAAATACTTTGCGGAAATCGACGGCGAAGTAACGGAATGTACGGCGAAAGGCTCGCTGAAAATCAAAGCGGACGGAATAGTGACGGGCGATTTCGCAATGGTGGAGAACGGAGTTATTACGGGCGTAATGCCGAGAAAGAACAGGCTCTATCGTCCGAACGTTGCCAACGTGGATGTGGTCGCGATAGTTGTCGGCTCGCCGCCCGTTCCCGACTTCTATCTTATAGATAAACTAATAAGCGTATGTTTTCTGAGCGGAACGGAAGTCGTAATAGTCGTCAATAAACTCGATATTGACGGGGAAATCGCGAAAAAGATTGTAGAGAATTACTCCGACGCGGTAAAGAAGATTTTTCAGGTCTCGGCAAAGACGGGCGACGGCTTAAACGAGTTTTCGGAGTACGTCAAAGGCAAACTCGTAGTTTTAACGGGACAGTCCGCAGTCGGCAAGACTTCGGTTCTGAACAAGTTTTTCGGACACGACGGCAGAGTGGGCGAACTCAGCGAAAAGACAAAGCGAGGTAAGCAGACGACTACCGTTTCCGAGATTGTGAACGGGGGCGGTGCGAAACTTATGGATACCCCCGGTTTTACCTCTCTCGAAATAAACGTAAAAGCGGAAGACTTACCCGAGTCCTATCCCGAGTTTATACCATATCTCGGCAAGTGCCGTTTTACCGATTGTAAACATTTGAAAGAACCCGACTGTGTGGTAAAGCAGGCGGCTAACGACGGAAAGATAAACAAGGAAAGGTATTTAAGATATACCGAAATATATAAAGAAGCGAAAGAAGGAAAAAACTATGAAAAGAGAAGTTAAAATCGCTCCCTCGATGCTCTCGGCGAATTTTGCTATTATGGGCGAGGAATTGAAAAGAATAGAAGAGGGCGGAGCGGATATAGTCCACCTCGACGTTATGGACGGCGTGTTCGTTCCTAATATCACGTTCGGAATTAAAATGGTAGCAGACCTGAGAAAACTCACGAGTCTGCCGCTCGACTGTCACCTTATGATAGTTCACCCCGAAAAGTACGTGGAGAAATTCGCAAAGGCGGGAGCGGACTATATCACGGTGCATTACGAGGCGTGCGGAGAAGAACTCGGCGAAGTTTTAAAACTCATAAAATCGTTCGGGGTAAAATGCGGACTCGTCGTAAACCCCGATACGGAAATCGAAAAGGTAGAGAAGTATATTCCGCTTTGCGATATGGTCTTGATAATGAGCGTGTTCCCCGGTTTCGGCGGTCAGAAATTTATATCCGACGTACTTACGAAATGCGTAAAAGTTCGCAAAATTATCGATGATAACGGGTATAATTGCCTTTTAGAGATAGACGGCGGCATAAACGATAAAACTTGCGTGGAAGCAAGAGAAGCGGGTTGCGACGTCTTAGTTGCGGGCAGCGCGGTGTTCGGCGCGAGCGACGTAAAACAGGCAATTTCGAGGTTAAAAAAATAAATAAAAAATTTGATTGAAAACCGTTGTCAAATTCTGTTTGGTGTGGTACAATAGAGCAAGAGTAATGCAAAAAAGATTTTTGCAGAAAAGGAGAAAAATTATGAAGAAGTTTTTAAAAGCAATGCTTGCGGCTATGCTTATAGCCATCACCGCTGTTACCGTATGTTCGTGCGGCGTACCGTCCGATCCCGCTAAGGCGAAAGAGAACCTTGAAAGCAACGAATACGTTGTTACGAAAGTTGACGGTGCTGCGGCGACGCTTTCCGTTAAAGCAATCGCTTTGTTGGTGAACGTAACTCTTAAAGACGGAGCAGATTCTATTGTTTCCGGCACTAACTTGAAAGAAGCCGTTACCGTAATTTATTTTAAAGACTCGAAAGATGCTTCCGCAATGAAGAAAGTCGGTAAAGAACTTGCCGAGAAGGTAAAACAACAGCGACACTGAGTATACTTTCGGTGCTTCGGGAAAAGTATTCTATATAGGCACGAAAGCAGGTATTGAAGCCGCTAAGAAAGCAAAGAAATAATAATTAAGAAAAGTAAAAAATTGCGAGTGTCAACGCTCGCAATTTTTTTATGCCGTTTTTTATACCACATTTCAAGTATAGTTACATTTTTTTAAACATTGGTACTATCTTGCTTTCCCCTTTGGAAAAAGTTTTGATTACGATTTATCTGTTGCCGTCACCTTCGGGGAAGGTGGCAAATCGAGCGACTTTTCGCGAAGATTTGACAGAAGGGGACAATAAATCACTACTTTTTATCGCTTTGCGTTTTTATCCCCTATCGGCTTGACTTCCATTTCATTCCGTCAACCCACTTCCC
>CALGVF010000244.1 GCA_937920115.1 uncultured Clostridia bacterium | reverse complement strand
CCGCGGGTTAGTATACAAATACAAGCCGCGGAAAGAACAATGAATTAAGCGTGAGGTACGCCTGAAAATCGGGTTTGTTTGGGGTTTCTGTCGGCTACCTTAAAGAAAACACACAAGAAGGTGTTTTTTACGATATGGGATACTCGCAGACGTACATATATAAACTTAACAGGAAGTTGATTGAATTTCTTTACGAAAAACAAAAAGAAAAATAGTGACGGAGACAAGGATTACGAAAACAGAAAACTGAAATAAAAGCCGAAGAACGAAACGCGGAAGATTTGCCAAGCGGTTCAGCGGCAAACTTCCGCGTCTTCGGTTTGTTTCAAAATTGCAACAGAAATTCCTTTAATGGTGTGAGCGAAAGAACTCGTTTTGTTTACGTGGTATAAATTAACTATGAGCAGTCGAGAAAAACGAATCAATAGAGCGAGCAACTAACAACGAATTGCCGAAACGGACGGGTAGATGAGTCAGTTTAACTAATGGGTTAAAAAAAAGACGTGTGCTTGTCTTCGGCGAGGCGAAGCCGAGCCGACTTGTTATCAAGACAAGCACACGTCTTACAATCAACGGGGTGTTTTTTAGACGATAAAACCTATATTATTTAATCTGAATTAAAACTCTGAAATTCCCGATTGCCAAATCGAGTGAATAAAAACGAGGCAGTTTTTTTGCCGAAAAATTTATCTGTCGAGTTTGTTTTTGTATTCTTTAACAGCCATTGACGGCGTGATTTTGTTGTATTTTTTGAAAACCACGGAGAAATAATAGGGCGAAGTGAAACCGCACATTCTCGATATTTCCGCTAACGAATATTCGCATTTCTGCATAAGTTCGGTCGCTGCGGATAACCTGCGGTTAGTTATATATCGCCCCAAGTCCGTTCCCGTCTGTTGTTTAAAAATTCTCGATAAGTATTTAGGGGCGATGCCTATCGCTCTGCTTACTGCGAGAGCTGTCAGATCCGAGTCTCTGAAATTATCGTTTATATATTGCATCGCCGCATTTACGTGTATCGCCGATTTCGAGTCTTTCGCATCGGGAACGCACCGCTGAGCAAGAATGAGTTCCATAATATCATAAAACGCGGAGATGGCGATTATGTCGGAGTTTGAAATGTTGTTTTTGCACTTCGTCGGCGTTTTCATAAAAAGAGAACGCAACTGATTGTTCGGAGACAACTGCAAAATCATATTTTCGCTGTTTATGCCTATGCGGTGCAGTATTTTTTTTACTCTCGCCCCGTCGCAGACGAACCACGCCAAAGTGTATGGGTCGGTCGAATCCTGAACGATTGCCGCGTCGCTGTTCGGATAGGTTACGAAAAGCATGTCGGGAAGGAGTTTATACATTTTTCCGTTGATTTTCGCCCACCCGCACCCGTCGATTATGTAGCGAACTGTATAATATGCGAAATCTTTCAAAGAAAACGCATCCGACGACGGGTGATTCTTTTCCATGCTGAAACTTATAATGTTTACGTCCTGAAAGTCCGAATTTTTTATCGGGCATCGTAAGCCTCTGTTTTTGTTTATGCGTACTTTTTTTTCTCTCATTCGCATTGTTCTCCCCGTTTATTTCAATACTATAGTTCTAATATAACGAATCCTTTTTCTTCTGTCAAACAAAACGAGGCGTTTATCCCGAAAACCGATAAAAATCCGTCAATATGCCCAAAAAAAGATACCAAATTAAAATATTAAGATACCATTTTGTATTGACTTGACGTATAAAATGCCGTAAAATATATTCACGACAATGCGATAGTGACGAATTGTCCGTTGCTTGCGGTTAAGTCATTATATAACGAAATTTTTTTGCGTCGCAGGGTTACGATGTGACAAAGCGGGTAAAAATATAGGCAGATTTCGAGAAGGGTACCCTTCTTTTCGTCTTCGACGAAAAGAAATCCTTAACGGAGAAAGTATAATAGAGGAATGGAAATGACGAAAAGCAAATTTAAAAAATTGACGATTGGACTTTTTCTTTCGGTTGCGGTAGTCGCCGGCTCGTTCGGCGTAGGGTTTACCGCGTATAATCTTGTAAAAGCCGAGAAAGATAAGCAGTCGATTTCTCCCGTTGAAATGTTCTACGGGAGCGGTGTGGACGCAGCAAACGAAGGGGTTTATCTGCATTCGGATAAGTCCTATCAAACGAAAATCGCAAACGTGTTTTATGGTTCGTCGTCTGTGGAATTTACGTTGGACGGGAGTTTTGACGAGTGGTATAATAGCGGACTCGCTCTCGAAAATATTTTCGACATACGAGTTGCGAGTTTCGTAGATCCGTCCGTTTATTTCGATATCGGTTTTACTTATCTCGACGACGAAAACTTGTATTACAGAAACAGCAATAACACGGTGGCGAAAGACGTTCCTGAAAGAACGACTCAAAAACTTTCGCCGATTTTGTATTACAAACAGTCCACGGCGGACGGAAACGATTACATGCTGAAAATAAGGTATTCGGGAAAGAGGGAAATCGAAAATTCCGAGACCGACAGAAAAAACTCCGTGGATTACGGTACGGAGTATAACGATTGGTATGTGCTTGCAAATTCTTCCGGACAGGGCTGCTCGGGCGATTTTTACGAAAAGGCGACGAATTGTTACTGTGACGTCGAGAATACAAAAGTATCTTTTGCGTGGGAAGGCGACGTGTTCTGCGTGTATTATTTCAGGGGTGGCGAAAGGTACCGTCTTGCGAAGTTCGACGATATGGAATACGGTTGCGGTCTGCCGAAGTTGGACGTATTGAAACAAGGTTATACGATTTCGTTTAACGGCGATTGTCCGTGGGTATCGGGGTTTAAGAGAGCAGACGATTATACGACTACGTTCGACAGGGAATACGCCGCATACCGACCTTTCGACAACGAAACGAACAACCTTGCGACGAATCTCGGCGTTACCGTCGGCAAAATAACGGACGGTGAAGACGAGTATGATCTTACGGCTTCGCAAATCAGAGTCGGAGCAGGCTATAAAGAATATACCGAATATCTGAAAGAGAGCGGCTTGGCGATAAAACTCGAAACGGCATATCTCGACGGAGTATGCGTCGGTCAGACGGTGAAATTGCCGAATGCGACTTACGTAAAAAACAACGGCGAAACGGGCGTGGTGACGGATATAACCGCAAAATGCGGAGAGAAAGCCGTAACCGTTGAAAAAGGCGAAATAACGGTAGACGAGGCAGGCGATTACGAGATCTTATACAGAGTCGGAAACGTCGAAAAAACATTATCTTTTAAAGCGTACGACTATTCGCTTCCGTTGCCCGAACTTTTCGGAGGATCAAACGTAGACGTAAAAGTCAAGGAAAATTGCGTAAGTTTCGCTCCGACCGAAAAAAATTATTCGGCGGATATTTCGGGCGTTTTTTACGGAGATTCTTCGTTTGAATTTGCTTTTGATTTGTCGACGAACAAACGCGGACTTAACAATCCGTATAACGCCACCGTCCAAAGCGGCGACGTGTTAGGGGCGTTCAGAATAACCGACGCTACGGACAGTTCCGTATATTTCGACGTCGTATATTATAGGTCGCCGTCAGATACGAACGCCGTTTCGTCTGCGGTATGCGTGGCGTACAGAACCGAAAACGGAACGCTTTATCGCGGAACGGCAATGAGCGGAAGTTCGGGCGTTGCCACCGACGATTCGTCGGAAATAACGGGGTATGCTCCCTTTGCTCAGGGGTATCTTAATAAATTTTCGAGGGTAAACCTTTCGTTTAAGTATGAGAACGGAAACTTGCGGGTTTATTCTGATTACGGGAAAGACAATACGAAAAGTCAACTCGTGGCTGAATTTGACGGCTCTTTCAATAAGGACTTTGCAAAATGCGGCTTTAACTCTACGAGCGGGGCTTGGGGGTTGCCGAATCTTCCGTTTGAAAACGGATACAAAGTTTCGATAGCGTCATATAAAGACGGCGACGCGTTCAACGGTAAAAACGTATCTCCTAAAATTAACCTGTATAATGTAAACGGCGTTGAAGTCGGCGGTTGTTACGGGAAAGAGGTTACTCCCGAAACAGGCGTAAAAATAGACGGAGGAATCGAGAAAAACGGCGTTGCTTATGTCCCGCATGGCGGTAATGCGAGTGTGAAAGCGTTTGTAAAATATGCAGTCGCCGAGGGGTGGACGGTCGAGGATGTCGACGATGATTCCGCGACTATTTTAAATACCGACAAAGTCGGCGAATCGGCAGTTACTTTGAGCAGCGAAATAGTGAAACGGAGATTTTCGTCGGGTAAGACCGTTTCGGTCTCCCAAAATGTTTCCGTCGAGAAATCGTACAGAGTTAAATTCGATACGAACGGCGGCGTTCCCATAGAAGACGTGGTTTATTCCGAAAACACGCCCGAGTTTTTAAAGATTCCGAAGGCTTATAAAAACGGTTGCGAGTTCGTCAGTTGGCGAGCGGGCGGATACGTGTTTAAAGACGGCGGCGAAAAACTGATTTACGGAAAGTCGGTAACTCTTGTCGCAAGTTGGAAGAAAATCGACGGGCTTGCGGTCTCGTTGAAATCGGGGCTGAAATCGACGTACAGAGCGGGAGAAAAACTCATAATGTCGATTGACGACCTGTACTTCGGAAAGAATGCGAGCGAGTATAAAGTCGAGTTCGAACTTACCGACGGTTCGGGGGTTAAAAAATCGTATTCCAACGGTTCTTCAGCGGTTTTGAAAAGCGGCGAATACACTTTAAAATACGTTGTTTCTTATAGTACGGACGCGTCGAGCGTTTCGGAATTGACGAGAAAGATATACGTCTCGGATAAAGTCGCTCCGACGGTTTGTTTCTCGGGAAACGTAGTCGAAAAGTGTATTACGGGTAGTAAAATCGTTTTACCCGACGTCGTCGCTTACGACTTAAACGGCGATAAAACGGAGTCGGTTAAAATCGTAATAACTCATAACGGCGAAAGCGTTTCCGCCATCGACGGCAAATATTTTGTCGCAAGCGAAGAGGGCTTATACGAGATAAAGTTATATGCGAGAGATAAAAACGGGCTTACCGGATATTCTTATTACAGCGTAACGGCGGAAGCCGATAACGAGAAGCCTGTGATAAAGGCTGATTTCAACGACGTTACGGTGAAAGTCGGTGACATAGTAAACATTCCGACGATAACCGTTTCGGATAACGCCGACGGCAATATAGTTCCTGTGGTAAAGGTTTATTACGGAAACGAAACGATAGACGCGTCGGACGGATATTTCACGGCGGCAAAAGCGGGAATTTACGTTATAAGAATCGACGCTTCCGACGTAAGCGGCAACGAGGCGACAACGGTATTTTTCAGAATAACCGTCAGATAAAAAATATTTTTAAAGGAGAAGATTATGAAAGATTTCTTCAAAAAAATCATGGCAATTATTTTCGCGAGCGTTCTTTTTCTCGGCGTAACCGTTTCTTGTAACGGTGGCGGCGGCGAAAGCGGCTCGGGAAACAACAACGGCGGCAGCGAGAGCGTCGACAACGGCAAAACCGACGCGTCGAAAACTCAGTATATGATAAGTGCGTACGACGGCGCTTACAAACAGGAATGGATAGCCCGTATATGCAACGAATTGAACGCTTTGCTTAAAGACGTTTCGTTTGAAACGGGGAAAAAGGGCGTTCAGTTCAAGTATGCGGGCGACAAGTCGCAGACTACCGCCGCCGACATAAAAAACGGGACCTCGAAGTACGATTTATATATTACTTCCGAGAGTTCGCCGAGCGGAGACGGCAGCGAGTATATAGGCGTTAAAAACGGTAAAATCGATTTCGGCAACGTGAACGCTTACGATCTTACGGATATATTATCCGCAAAAGTTCTCGACGAAAACGGCGAAGTTACCGAAATAGACCCCGAAACGAAGGCTTTTAAAACGACGGATAAGAAAAGCCTTCTCGATATGCTTGACCCCGAAATAGTAGACGAGTGGAACTTCGCGAAAGCGGATGGGGCTCCCGAAGGAAAGGATAAAATTTACTATTTTATGCCGTTCGAGGACGTTCCGTGCGGATTTATCGTCGACTACGATTATCTTACGAAAAACGGACTTACGGGTACGGGAATAGAGGGTATGCCTGCCGATATGGACGAGTTATACAACATTCTCGAAAGATATAACGGTTGGGGATTAGGCTCGGGAATAAATTTCTATCTCAAATGTTACGAAAACGCCATGAGAGCGAAGGTAGACGGCATAGAGAAACTTAAAAATATGGCGTACCTTTTCAACGATGCGGAGGGTTACGATTTTAACGGAGACGGAACGATAACCGACGACGAAAAAATCTATTACAGAGAAAACGGAACGTCTTACGAGACCAACGCCTATCTTGCGACAAAAACAAGAGGTTATTTAGAGACGGTCAAGTTTGCGAAGAGAATAACATATAAAGACGCTTCGTCGGGAGATACCTACTTTTATTCGGGAACTTTGAGCGAGTCGTTCAAGAATATGCAGTCGTCGTTCGTAAACAGCAAGAATTCGAAGTTTCAGAAACCCATAGTTTCGATTTTCGACGGAGAATTCTGGGAGAACGAGGCGGAAGCGTGGTTCAATCAGGCGAGAGACCCTGCGGATAAGTTCGGCAAGAGAGATTTCAGAATGGTTCCGATTCCGAAAAAAGTCACCGATAACGACGCGGAAAGCAAATACCTTCTTTCGTCGAAGCAGACGTCTATGATAGTCGTAAATCCGAAGAGAGTACGGGGAAACGAAGCGAAAGAAAAACTCACGGCGATACTTTTGCAGTATATTTTCTCGAGAAAAGGGCTTGCTACGATAAATACCGTGACCAACATAAGCATGCCTTCGTATAAGTATGAACTTACGACCGAAGAGTATAATTCTCTCACTAAGTACGCTCAGTATATGTACAGACTTTACCGTAACCCCGAGTTCGAATATTTCCGCGTGTCGGGCGTTGCGAATTTCATTAAAAACCCCTCGTTGTTCATAAGAGACGTCTCGGTAACTTATGCAGGCTCCGTTATAAGTCAGATGACGAATATGGCGGTAAATTCCACAAAAGCCACGGGAACTTCGCTCGGCTACGACAGCAGCGCGGAAGATTGGCAGAACTTTATGTTCAACTATTACAAGAAAGTTCACACGGGTTCGGCGAACTGACGTGGATGAAAGACGTTTTCGGCTGACCGCCCGAGCGGCGTCTGCCGAAACGTTATCCGTTTTAACGGAAAAGTATAAGTGAGAAAAACGCTTATGAAATCTAAGGTAATTAAAAATAAAAATTCAATAGGCAGAAAAGCGTTCATATTGTTCTGCGTGGCGATGCTTGCCTTTCCGCTTGCACATATTTTATTCTTCGACCTGTATTCGAACTTCGAAGGTCTTTTGTTGATTTTCAAAACTTACGACTACTCGAACGGCGAGTATATATGGCTCTGGGAAGCGGGGCAGCCGATATACAACAACTTTTTAAACGGTATCAAGTTGTATTTCGGAAAAGGCGCAACCTCGGCTACGGGCGAGGTGATGGCGGGCGCCGGTTCGTATATAGGGACGAGTTTTATATATTACATAGTATCTCTCCCGTGTATGCTCACGGGGTATATGTGTTCGTATATCGTCTTTAAAAAATTCCCCGGAACGGGCGTTATATATTTTATAAAGTTTATTCCGGCAATGTTGTCGTCGATGGTTATGGTGCAACTTATAAACGCTCTTTTCGGCGACGTTGCCCACAAGATGTACGCGTTCGATTTTTATAGGCTGAACCCTGCCAACGACCTCGATACCATAGCGAAGAGATTCGACGCATGGACAAGGGAGAATATGGGACTTCTCAACAACGACAATACCGCTCTTCCGACTTTGCTCATATATATGGTTTTCAACGCATTTATGGGCGATATAGCGTACCTCGTCGGACTTATGAGTCAGACCTCGAACGATTTGATAGAATACGGTAAACTCGAAGGTCTTTCCTATTGGCAGGAATTCTGGATAGTCGTATTTCCGACGGTATGGCCGTTTTTCAGTATGAGTTTGTTCGGAATACTCGTCGGTTGGATAGGAGCGACGGGACCCGTTTACGAACTTTACGGCTCGGGTTCGGACAAAGCCGTTCCCGAATCGGTAAAATCGCTCTCTTACTTCATTACGGTAAGGACGATGCACAGCGCAGACGGCGATTCGCAGACTTTCTATTGTTATTCGACGGCAATGTCCGTTTTACTCGGTTATTCGAAATTGCCGATCGTGTACGGAACGATGAAACTCGTTTCACTCTTAGACCCGATGAGGGATAAATCCGAAAAGAAGGGAAAGGCGGCGTTATGATATTAGGAAAAGCAAAAAACGCGGCGGCAATTCCCGCAAACGAAACAAACGATAAGAAAAAACACATACGCAAACGCGAAAAACCGCAGTTATTCCCGATTATAGTTCAGATAGCGATGTGGATATGGTGCGCGGCGATTGTTCTGCTTGTGGTCTGGGCATTTATAACGGCCATGAAGGCTTTTACGCAGTACGATTTCGACCCGTTGGGATTTCCGAATATAAAGGAATATCCTATTCTGTATCCCGACGGCAGCGAAGGACCTAAGGGCGTGGCAAACCTGTTCACGAATTTTATCGGAGCGATGCAGTACATGTCGAAATCTTCGGCGGCGAAAGTAAACGGCGAAAACATTTCGTTTATCAGAATGATGATAAACAGTTTGCTTTTCTGTCTCGGAACTCCCTTTTTCGCAATTGTGACGGGTATGATATTTTCATACGTTCTCGCAAGATACAGACAATATAAATTCGTCAATTTCCTGTTCGTATTCGTTATCCTGAAACAGTTTATACCCACGACGGAAAACGCAGGTACTTCGGTATACCTTCTGAAACTTTTCAAACTCTACGACAAAATGTGGGGTTGGTGGTTGTGGTGCTGCGGTCCGCTCGGATTTTTCTACGTTCTTTACGCCTCGTGGGTCGGGCTTCCGAAAGAATATGCGGAGGCGGCTCAGATAGACGGTGCGGGGTATTTTACGATATTTTTCAGAATAATGCTTCCGAACAACACGGCGATTCCGCTCGTAACCTATATAACGAGCGTAATAGGACATTGGACGAATTATACCACGCCGATACTATACTTGCCGAGTTATCCGTCGATTGCGTTCGTGGCGTATAAATTTCAGTTCGACAACAACACGAGCGCGGTAAGTTACGTTCCTTTGCAGATAGCGGCGTTATTGCTCGTCTCTCTGCCGATGATAATACCCGTGCTTATAATGCAGAGCAAAATGAAGAAACTGAAATTCAACGTAGTAGGAATAAAAGGATAATATTTCGATAAGGAGATATGATGAATCACAAATTCAGCAAAGCAAAAATAATAGCGGCGACCGTTGTTTCCGTATTTCTTGTCGCAAGCGTCGGGGCGGCGACCTTCATCGCTTCTGCGGCGTCGAAAAAGAAGACGGGAAAAGCGGCGGCTACCATTGCGGCTTCGAGTCTTTGGGACGGCAACGGGTGTTTCGAGTTTACGGATAACAAAGAAATTCCCGATTACGCGAAATACGGCTATTATTTCGATAAGACGAACTACGAATATCTGCCCGTAAACGCATCCGACGAAGACCTTCACCTCGAAGATTGGGAGCGATACGGCTTAGGTTGTGCGACGGGCGGCGGCACGATGTATTATAACAACGTCGTGGATATAAGAAATTATACGCAGTCGGACGAACTGATAACGTTTATGATGACGCCCGACGTTCAGGGCGAATACGAAACGGGTAAATTCACGTTCACGCTTACGGACGAAGAAGACCCGTCGCAGTTCCTTTCGTTTTCGCTTGTAAAGGGAAATTTTAACTGGAGCAATTTTTCGATGACGAATTCGTCCACGACGATTTCGAGCGACAACAAGAACAATTCTTCCGTGGACGTGTTCTTGCTGTGGTCGCACCTTAACGGCGTAACCTATTGCTCGTGGAACAGTAAAGTACAGTTTTTACGAAACGGATATTCTTCGTTTTCCTATGATTACAAAGAAAATACCTTGTATTACAGCGACTTTAAAGGCGACGTGACGAAACTGTTTAAATTCGACGACGAAATGAACTCGGTAGGGCCCGAAAACGGTTGGAAAGGCTTTACTTCGGGCAGAGTTCGCATGTCGATAACCGTCGGCGAAATGCAGACGAGTAAGGCGAACTTCGTTATTCTCGGCGCGTTCAATCAGAAAATGAATGGCGAAAAATTAACGGATAAAGCCGCTCCCGAACTTTCGCTCGAAAAAGTGGCGGACGTTCCCCCTTACGCCATGGTCGGCGGGAAATATAAAGTTTTCGATTGTAAGGCTCTTGACGTCGTTGACGGAGAAGTAGAATACGGCGTTTCGATAACAGACCCTTCCGGAACGGAAATATCGCCCGTAGACGGAGCGATTGCTACGGATATGGTCGGCGAATACAAGATAAAATACGTTGCCGAGGACGGCAGTGGTAACAAAAGCGAGAAGATAAAAACGGTAAAATGTCTCGCAAAAGCAGACTTTCCGCCTCTTACGATAACTCTTACGGACGAGGACGACAAAAGCGACCTGAAGGTCGGATATCCGATTGTTCTGCCGAAAGCCGAGTACGGCGGCGGCAGCGGCGATTTGAAAACTTCGGTTTCCGTGACCGCTCTTTCGCTAGGGGTGGAAATAAACACCGAATACGGCGAGTTTACGCCCGAACTTCCCGACGTTTACGTTATAACTTACGAAGTCAAAGGGTATATAGGCGATACTGCGACTAAAACGGTCAGATATACCGTTTCCGTATCGGAGCAACCCGTACTTAAAGGCGAGATTCAGAAAATAAGGAAATTTTACAGAAAAGCGAGCAACTTTATAAGCGGAAGCGACCGTGAAATGACTTACGATATGCCGTCCCCGAAGGTTTACGATTACAGGTCTCCCGAAAACGGAATAAAAACGGCGAAATATGAAATAATCGCTTCGGGAAACGGCAGAAAGCAGGTTATTTCCGACGGAACGTTTAAACCGGAAGCCGCTTTCGGCGACAGTATTACGATAACGTATTACTCGTTTTTCGAAGATACGCCGAACGAAAAGTATAAAATTTTCGAATATACCGTTCCCGTGGAAGAGAAGATGAACTCGGCGGTGTCGAACCTCTTCGATTATTCCGAGGAAGACGTCGACGTAACGGTAAACTCATCGAGCGATAAATTCGGTTATATAAGATTCGATACGAAAGACGGCGTTCAATGCGACGAGGTCGCTTTTACCTACGCCCTTCCCTTGGGAGATTCGAACGTTTCGATGTCTTACAGAATTATGGACTATTCGATAGAAGACGGCGTTCTGATGACGAACGATTTATTTGTCAAACACGGCGTAAAAGATTCCGAAACGGGAAAGTCAGATTTCAGAAATTATAAATTCAACTACGGCGGCGTGAAGGTCGAACTTCGCGACGGCGAGGACGCGTCGATAGGTTTCGACTACACGATAAACCGTTATTATCC
>CALGVF010000243.1 GCA_937920115.1 uncultured Clostridia bacterium | reverse complement strand
GAACGAGTTTCAGCCCGTTTTTTTCGCACTCTTTCGCGAGTTTCTCCCTCAGATAACCGTTAGCCGCGACCCCGCCGCCGACCGTTACCGTTTTAAGGTCGTATTCCTTAGCCGCCTGTATCGCTTTCTCTGCGAGTATATCGAGAGCCGCCGACTGAAAAGAAGCCGCGAGATCCGCTCTCGGCAGTTCCTCGCCCTTTTGTTCTTTTCCGTGAGCGTAGTTTATGACCGCGGTCTTTAAGCCGCTGTAAGAGAAGTTGTAGCCGCCTTCGCCTTTGAGCATTTTCGGCAATTTTATGTTGTTTTGTCCCTCTCTCGCGAGCCTTTCCACGTTCGGACCGCCGGGGTAGTTAAGCCCCAAAACTCTCGCCACTTTGTCGAATGCCTCGCCGACTGCGTCGTCCAAGGTTGAGCCGAGTATTTTAAACTCGTCGTAGTCCTTTACGACTATTACCGCGGTATGTCCGCCGCTCGCAAGCAGGCTGACGAAAGGCGGTTTTAAGGTTTTGTCGCATAAATACGCCGCTGCGAGATGTCCTCTTATGTGCGAAACGGCGATAAGTGGAACGTTTAAGCAGTAGGCGAGCGTTTTCGCGTAGGAAACGCCGACGAGCAACGCTCCCAAAAGTCCCGCTCCGTAGGTGACCGCAACTGCGTCGATATCCTTTAACGTAAGCCCCGAAGCTTCGATTGCCTCTTTCACGACGAGCGATACCGCCGAAGTGTGAGCCCTCGACGCTATTTCGGGAACGACTCCGCCGAATCTTACGTGTTCGGTCGCCGAACTCATTATTTTAGAGGACAGAATCTCTCTGCCCCCTTTGATTACCGCCGCGCAGGTCTCGTCGCAGGACGATTCTATCGCGAGTATAACCGCGTTTTCCTTTACGGTAAACGACTTTTTCAAATCCGAGTACATAATTAACTCTTTTTCAGATAGTCTATGATGAACTGATCTATATCTCCGTCCATAACCGCGTTCACGTTGCCCGTTTCGCAGCCCGTTCTGTGGTCTTTGACGAGAGTATAAGGGCAGAATATATAACTTCTTATCTGACTGCCCCATTCGATTTTCTTTATTTCGCCCTTGATTTCGCTCGCCTCTTTCATACGCTCTTCCTCGCGTTTTTCGAGAAGTTTGCTTTTGAGCATACGCATAGCCTGTTCCTTGTTCTGAACCTGACTGCGTTCGTTCTGACAAGCGACGATTATTCCCGTGGGAAGGTGGGTGATTCTTATCGCCGATTCTGTTTTATTGACGTGCTGACCGCCCGCTCCCGAAGAACGATAGGTGTCCACCTTGATTTCGTCGGGCTTGATTTCGATATCGCCGTCCTCTTCGATTTCGGGCATTACGTCTACGGAAGCGAAAGAAGTCTGCCGTCTCGCGTTGGCGTCGAAAGGCGAAATTCTGACCAAACGGTGTATGCCTTTCTCGGCTTTGAGGTATCCGTAGGCGTTGTCGCCCTCGACTTTGAAGCATACCGATTTAAGCCCCGCGCCGTCGCCGTCGAGACGGTCGTACTCGGTCAATTTGTAGCCGTGCTTTTCGGCGTAACAAATATACATACGGTAGAGCATTTCCGTCCAATCGCAAGCCTCGGTGCCGCCCGCTCCCGAGTGCAGAGTCATAATCGCATCGCACCCGTCGTACTTGCCTTTAAGAAGCGTTCTGAGTCTGATGTCCTCGATTTCCTTTTCCGCTTCGGTAAGGTCTGCGTCAACTTCCGTAAGCACGCTTTCGTCGTCCTCTTCCTCGGCGAGTTGAATCATTACTTCGGCGTCCGAAACTGCTTTTTTAGCCCTGTCGAAAACGTCGAGTTTGTTTCTGATGCTTTGCGCCTCTCTCGAAACGTGTTTCGATTTTTCGATGTCCGACCATACTTCGGGCTTTTCGAGTTCCGCTTCG
>CALGVF010000242.1 GCA_937920115.1 uncultured Clostridia bacterium | reverse complement strand
GCGTATCGATATTGTCGTCAGCCCAACAACCGCCGAGGAAAAAAGTCGCTTTCGCGTTTTTCTCGTCTAAAACGTCGAGTATTCCCTCTACTACTTCCGTTCCCTCGTACACGTTGAACGTAAGTGCGACCCCGTTTTTACTTCTGTCGCCGTTATAGATAGGTGCGTAACCCTTGCCGCCGTTTATGACGACCGTTTCGCCGGGAATAAAACAAACCGCGACAATTCCGCAGATTATAAGTATCAGAATTATCGCGGTTATAACGCTGAGTTTTCTGTCGTTTAGTTTTAACAAAATAATTCACCCCTATACATTTATATTAGTTTAAGGGTGAATTATTACGGTTTAACCGATAGTTTGTACGTCGAACGAATCTTTTACGAGCATTTTTGCGGAATTTATATCCTTAACCGCTCCGTCGTAAAGAAGTTGAGCGATAATATTTCCGATAGCGGTAGCCTCTACGGGTCCCGTCATGACTTTTCTGCCCGAACGCTTTGCGGTGAGTTCGTTTAAGTAACCGTTCATAGAGCCGCCTCCGACGATATGAATAGTATCGAACTTCATACCCGTTATCGCCTCGATATTGTCTATCGCTTTCGCGTAGCAGACCGCTAAACTGTCGTATACGCAAAGAGCGATTTCACCGGGGGTCTCGGGAGCTTTCTGATTTGTTTTGACGCAGTATTCTTTTATGGCGTCGATCATACTCGCGGGGGCTAAGAACACGGGGTCGTTCACGTCTACTATGCTGTGAAAATCTTTCGCTTCCTTAGCCATTAAGACGTAGTCGCCCCAACTATACTTCTTGCCGTGTTCTTTGCGGACGTTCTGTATCATCCACAGACCCATTATGTTTTTAAGGAAACGAGTGGTTCTGCCGTAGCCGCCCTCGTTCGTGAAGTTAGCAGCCAAAGCCTCTTTCGTCGCTATCGCCTTCGGGCTTTCTATTCCGAGAAGCGACCACGTTCCGCTCGATATAAAAGGGGGCATTCCGAGTTGGGGTACCGCCATTACCGCAGAAGCGGTGTCGTGAGTAGCCGTTAAAACGACTTTCGTTTCGTAACCGATAACTTCCGCAATCTCGGGCTTAACTTTGCCTACGAGCGTGGCGGGATCGGAAAGGGTTTTAAAGAGTTTTTCGGGAAGTCCGAGTTCCTTTACGGTCTCCATATCCCATTCTCTCGTTTTCGCGCTTAAAAGTCCCGTAGTGGAAGCGTTGGTAAACTCGTTTTTCTTTATGCCCGTAAGAAGGAACGCAAAGAAGTCGGGCATCATCAAAAATCTTTCGGCGCTGTCGAGTTTGCCCGAAAGTTTATCGGTGTACAACTGATAAATCGTGTTGTATATTTGGAACTGCGAACCCGTCCTTTCGTACAATTTTTCAAACGGTATTATCGAATGGAGTTTTTTGATAGGTTCTTCCGTTCTGCCGTCTCTGTAAGCGAATACGTCGCCTATAACTTCGTCGTTCTTATCGAGAAGAGCGTAATCTACTCCCCAAGTGTCTATTCCTACGCTCTCGGGAATTTTGCCGATCGTCTTGCAGATTTTCAAGCCCTCTACGATATTGTCGAACAGTTTGCGATAATTCCATATCAGATGCCCGTCTTTTTCTTCCATACCGTTTTCAAAACGGTAAACTTCTTCGAGTATAATTTTTCCGTCCTCGATATGTGAAAGAATATGTCTTCCGCTCGAAGCCCCGATATCTATCGCAAGATAATATTTCATCATATAACACAGCGGTTTTTCCCCGCTCCTCCTGATTATATGATATAATAAATTCTCCGTTTTTGCAAGGGTTTTCGCCGAAATTCTTTTTTAAACTTCTATTTTTTCGTTTTTAACCGTCTCTTTTATCTTCTCTATCGCCTTTTTCTCTATCCTCGAAACGTAAGAACGGGAAATTCTGAGAAGTTTTGACACCTCTTTCTGAGTGAGCGGTCGCCTGCCGTTTATCCCGTACCGCAGGCATATTATCTTGTATTCTCTGTTGGTGAGACTGCGTTCCATAACCTCTACGAACTTATCTTTTATGAGTTTGTTTTCGACTTTGCTCAGCACGCCGTCCTCTTTTTCGGCGAGAAGGTCTATAATCGTGAGTTCGTTGCCGTCCTTATCCACTCCTACGCTGTCGTATAACGAAACGTTGTTTTTGTACTTCTTGTTCGACCTCAAAAGCATAAGGATTTCGTTTTCTATACACCTTGCGGTATAAGTAGCGAGTTGCGTTCCCTTCGACGGGTCGTAACTGCTTATAGCCTTTATAAGCCCTATCGAGCCAACCGAGATAAGGTCGTCGGTATCTTCCGCACCCTGATACTTTTTCGCGATATGGGCTACAAGCCTTAAATTGTGTTTTATGAGAATATCTCTCGCCTTTTTATCGCCGTTTTCTCTGAAAAGGGTCAGATACTTCGCCTCGTCCTCGGGCGACAAGGGTTTCGGGAAACTGTCGCCGCCCACTCCCGAGCAGAAAAACACGATTTTTGCGACGATATAATTTAAAAAATCAAAAAAAATAGACCTACCTCCTCGGAAACGGTTTCCGTAAGATAAGTCTATCTCGGAAATGTTTCCCGTAAGATAAGTCTATGTCGTTTTTTGTCGTATTATGTTTTTACTTCCTTAATATATCCCCGACTTTCGCCTTGACCGTCGAGTAAATTTTTAATTTCTGCTGAACGATTTTGGCGTCTTCCACCAAATTTCCGTCCGTATCTCTCATTTCGCCTATTTCGATTATTTCGTTGAAATTCTCGGGGTAAGAAGTTCGAGCCTGTCGCCCTTTTTAAAACGGTTACGCATTTCGACTACGAAGTAACCGTTCTCGTCCGAACTCTCGGCAACGACCGCGATAAATTGTTTTTCGCCGCTCGACTGAGTGTCGGCATAATTTACCGTCTCGTCGTTGTCGCCGAACATATAAGCGGTGGTAAAAGCCCTGTGATTAGTCTTTTTCAACTCGTCGTAAAACATTGTATTTTTTGCGTATTTATCGCCGATTTTATAATATTCGTCAATCGCTCTTCTGTACGCGTTTACGACGGTCGCGAGATAGTATTCGCTTTTCATTCTGCCCTCTATTTTGAGCGAACAAATACCCGATTCTATCATTTCGCCGATATGATTTATCATGTTGAGGTCTTTGCTGTTTAAAACGTAAGTTCCTCTGCCGTCCTCTTCGACGGGGAAAAACTCGCCGCTTTTCGATTTTTCGCGGAGTTCGTAACTCCACCTGCAAGCCTGCACGCATTCGCCCCTGTTGGCGTCTCTGCCGTTGAAATAGTTGGATAAAAGGCATCTGCCGCTATACGAAATGCACATCGCTCCGTGAACGAACGCTTCCAACTGCGTTTCGGGGCAAAATTCGTGAATTTCCTTAATTTCGGCAAGAGACAATTCCCTTGCGAGAACAACTCTTTCCACGCCTTGTTCAGCCCAAAATTTAACTGCGTATTTGTTTAAAGTGTTTGCCTGCGTCGAAAGGTGAATCTTTAAATTCGGGGCGACTTTTTTACAAAGCGAGATAAGTCCGGGGTCGGTAATAAGCACCGCGTCGACGTTTACTCTTTCTAAAAAACGGAAGTATTCAGCCGCTTTATCGAAGTCGTAATTTCTCGCAAAAATATTGACGGTAACGTAGATTTTGACGTTTTTTACGTGAGCCTCTTTTACCGCTTTTTCTATCTCCTCGTCCGAGAAATTATCCGAGAACGCCCGAAGCGAAAAATCTTTGCCGCCTATATATACGGCGTCCGCCCCGAAGTACAGGGCGGTTTTGAATTTTGAATAATTACCGGCAGGAGCCAAAAGTTCAACTTTATTCATTTTACTTTTTAAGCGAGACGCTCACTCCGTCTCCGACTTCGATAACGTTCGTGATAAAATCTTCGTCCGTCGATATGAGCCGCAGAAACTCCCGCATATTGTTTTTTATCGTATTGTGTCTGTGAGGGGCTTTCACTTCCCCGCTGACGTAACCTCTGAAAAGTACGTTGTCGGCAAATATCACGCCGCCGCTTTTCAACTTGCCTTTTACTTTCGGAAGCAAGTCTTTGTACTTCGATTTGTTGCAGTCAAAAAATATGAAATCGAACTCGCCGTCAATGCAGTCCGCAATTTCCGTCGCTTCGCCGAAAAGGCAATGCGTTCTCTCGGACAGTCCGAACTTTTTAAAATTTTCCGTCGCCAAATCTTCCGCGGGGCGGTATCTTTCGACCGTGTACAATTCCGCGTCCTTCAACGCCTGTAAAAGGGCTATCCCAGAACAGCCGACGGAAGTCCCGAATTCGAGTATTCTCTTCGCTTTTATCATAACCGCCGACTGAACGAGAAAGTTGAGACTTTCCGTTAAAATCGTAGGTATACCCGCTTCTCTGTATTCGTCCCGAAGTTTCATAAGTTCGGGCGTTACGGTATGAGAGGCGTTCTCCATGATAAGCGACTTAACGTATTCGTTCATTATACTTCGGTGACGACGGGAATTATCATAGGACTTTTCTTAGTCTTTTTGATAATGAAATTCCTCAGATTCTTTCTGATAGTGTTTCTTATTTCGCTCATATCGCCGACCGACTTGACGTCAAACGAATTTATCGTCTTTATTATGATATTCTTCGCTTCGGCTATCTGAGCGTCGGACAAAATCGAGCCTTTGTTGATAATATCGGGACCCTGAACGATCTCGCCCGTATCTTCGGACACGCAACATACCGCAACCATAAGTCCGTCCTCGGCAAGATGCTTTCTGTCTCTTACCACGTTTTCGCTGTCGTCAATCGAAAGACCGTCGATATATCTCGTACCCGATTGGATTTTTTCGCCTTTTCTGATACTTCTCGGCGTTACTTCCACGGTGTCGCCTATATCCGCGATAAGCATATTGCTCTCTTTCATTCCGATTTCTTTCGCCAAGCGGCAATGCTTTTTAAGATGTCTGTATTCGCCGTGAACGGGAATAAAGAACTTCGGTTTTAAAAGCGTATGAAGAATTTTCAACTCTTCCTGACAAGCGTGACCCGAAACGTGTATTTTCGTTATCGATTTATATACGACTTCCGCTCCCTTTCTGTACAAGTTGTTTATAACCTGATAAATGCTCCTCTCGTTACCGGGAATGGGCGAAGCGGAAATAATTATCGTATCGTTACTGCCGACCTGAACCTGATTGTAGTCGCCCGCAGCCATTCTCGTGAGAGCGCTCATCGGCTCGCCCTGACTGCCCGTCGACACGATAACAAGGTCTTTATCGGCGTAATTTTTTATCTTTTCAATGTCTACGACGAGATTTTCGGGAATATCTATTTCCCCGACTTTTGTCGCCGCGTCCACGACGTTCAGCATGCTTCTGCCCGAAAACGCGATTTTCCGCTTATGTTTTTCGGCGAGATTTATAATCTGTTGAAGTCTGTGAACGTTTGTCGCGAAAGTCGCCACGATAAGTCGTCTTCTCGCGTTATCCGCAAAAAGTCTGTCGAGGGTCTCGCCTACGACGTGTTCGCTCATCGTGTAGCCTTCCTGCTCGACGTTCGTCGATTCGCAAAGAAGAAGGGTTACGCCTTTCTTGCCGATTTCGGATATCCTCGGAATATCGATCATTTCGCCGTTTATAGGCGTTAAATCGACCTTGAAGTCGCCCGAGTGGTAAACTATTCCCACAGGCGTGGTGATTGAAAGGGCGCAACTGCCCGGTATGGAATGGTTGACGTGTACGAATTCGACCGAAAAACAGCCGAGTTTAACGACGCCCGAGGGTTTCACGCAATTAAGCGAATAACCTGCGACTTTCTGCTCGATAAGTTTATGTTCGAGGAGCATAAGCGTGAGTTTCGTCCCGTACACGGGAACGTTTATTTCTTTGAGAACGTACGGGAGTCCGCCTATATGGTCCTCATGTCCGTGCGTTAAAACGATACCTCTTATTTTATCCTTATTCTGTACGAGATAGGATATATCGGGTATGAGAAGGTCTATACCCGGCATATCGGCGTTCGGAAAAGTAAGTCCCGCGTCGATAATTATTATATCCTTACCGTATTCGAGGGCGGTCATATTTTTGCCTATTTCGCCTACGCCGCCCAAAAATCTTACTTTTAAAGTCTTTTTATTATTCAAATTTTACTCCGTTTCCCGAAAACGCGGAATATAAACCGCTCAGTTTTCGAGTTCTTCGATACTCTTCAATATTTTCTCTCTTATCTCTGTGAATTTGACTATTTTAGCCTTTTCGCCTTCTACGAGCGTCTTGGGGGCTTTCGCTATAAAGCCTTGATTTTTCAACTTGCCTTCCGCTCTCGAAATTTCGTTTTCGGCGTTCGCAAGTTCGCCCTTCAAGCGGACGAGTTCTTTCTCGTAGTCAACGAGTTCGCCGAGTGGAACGTATACCTCGACCCCCTCGAAAATCTTTGACACAACCTTTTCGTTTATCGCTTCTTTGTTGTCTACAAACTTGATTTCGCCGACGTTCGCAAGTTTTTTGATATAGTTCGCTCCGTTTTCGATAAGTCTCTTGTTCTCCGTAACGACGTATAAATCGACCTTAGCGGAAGGCGCGGCTCCCGTCTCGGCTTTGATGTTACGAATGGACTTGATAACGTTCATTATCTTTTCGGTGTTGGCTCTTTCTTTTCTGTACGCGAATTTCGAGTTGTATTTCGGGAATTCCGACACCATTATGCTGCCCTTCGTCTTGGG
>CALGVF010000241.1 GCA_937920115.1 uncultured Clostridia bacterium | reverse complement strand
AAGAAAAAATCGTTTACGATTTAGATTATATAGAGAAAAGATCCTTGTGGTTGGATATAAAAATTTTGTTTAAAACGGTAGCTATTGTTTTCGATCATGACGGGGCTAAATAGTTGATTTCTAACAAATCAAGGGAAAGCTTTTTTTTTCACCAAATAGTAAGTGAGATTGTCTCGTGCACCGTTTGAAAACGGATGGTATTGGCGGAGATTGAGCCAATCGTAAAATTAAAAACATATGAAGATACTTATAGTTTGCCAACATTATTATCCCGATCCGTTCAGAATAACGGACGTGGCGGAGAACTTCGTGAAACAAGGTCACGAAGTCTTTGTTCTTGCGGGCGAACCGAGTTACGAACGCGAGTCGTGGCTGAAAGAAGGCGGTAAAGTCGACGAAGTGAGAAACGGGGTAAAAGTACACAGAGTAAAAACCGTTCCTCGCGGCAAGGGGATAATTCGCAGAGTTCGTAACTATTATTCTTATGCGATAAACTCGAAGCGGTACGTTAAAAAACTCGATAAAGACTTCGACGTCGTTTTCGTCTACGAACTTTCGCCGATAATGATGGCTGAGGCGGCTATAAAATACAAAAAGAAATACGGAACGAAAATCGCCCTGTACTGCCTCGATTTGTGGCCTAAGAGCCTTACCGCGGGCGGAATCAAAGAGGGTGGTTTAATATACAGCCACTACAAAAAGTTATCGAAGAAAATTTACTCGGCGGCGGACGAACTGCTCGTTACGAGCGAGTCGTTCAAGGACTACTTCGCGAGCGAGTTCGGCTTCGATAAAGAGAAAATAACCTATCTGCCGCAGTATGCGGAAAGCGTATATTCGCCCGAAACTTGCAAAAAGACTGCGGACGAAAATATCGACCTTATGTTTGCGGGCAATATAGGGGCGGCTCAAAGCGTCGAGACTATTCTCGAAGCGGCGGACATGCTGAAAGAGGTTAAAAATCTGCGTTTTCATATAGTTGGCGACGGAACGCATCTTGAAAATTGTAAACGTATCGCCGAAACGCAGGGTTTAACGAACGTGAAATTTTACGGGCATTTGCCGCTCGAAGAAATGCCGCGTATGTATTCCAAAGCCGACGCTATGATGGTGACGGGCGATAACGGAGTGGTGTCTCAGACTCTGCCTGCAAAAGTGCAAGGTTATATGGCGGCGTGTAAGCCGATAATCGGAGCGATAGGCGGCGAAACGGCTCAGGTGATAGAAAAGGCAAATTGCGGTTTTTGCGGCGAGGCGTTAAACGCCGAAGAACTTAAAGAAAATATACTGAAATTCATTTCGACCGAAAATAAAGAAGTTTTAGGCTCGAACGGTTATGATTTCTACGAAAAATATTTCCGACCCGAAAAATTCTTTGCGGACTTGACGGACGCTTTGGCGAGGCTTGCGAAATGAAAGTTTTAATGATTAACTCCGTCTGCGGAGTCGGCAGTACGGGCAGAATTTGTACCGATATTGCCGATATGCTTATATCGCAAGGTTACGAATGTAAAATTGCTTACGGAAGAGGCGAGGTTCCCGAGAAATATCGGGATATATCCGTCAGAATAGGCTCGACTTTCAAGGTCTATTGTAACGTTTTAAAGTCCCGACTGTTCGATAACGAGGGGTTCAACGCCGTCGGAGCGACGAAAAAGTTTATTCGGTGGATAAAAGAGTACGACCCCGACGTGATACATTTGCACAATATCCACGGTTATTATCTGAACGTAAAGATTTTATTCGATTATTTGAAAACGAGCGGCAAGAAGATTGTCTGGACTTTGCACGATTGTTGGGCTTTTACGGGGCATTGTACGCACTTTCAGGTTCCGCATTGCGACAAATGGCAGACGGAATGCGGAAAGTGCATTCGAGTTAATGATTATCCCAAAGCGTTGATTTCTCACGCGAAGCGGAATTATAATCGTAAAAAACAAGCGTTTTGCGGAGTTCCGAACTTAACGATAGTAACTCCGTCGGAATGGCTTGCAGGGCTTGTTAAACAGTCGTTTTTAAGCGAATACGAAACGGTGGTAATAAATAACGGTATAGATTTATCGGTATTTAAACCGACCGAAAGCGATTTCAGAGAGAGGTTTGGGCTTACGGATAAAAAGATTATACTCGGCGTTGCAGGAGTGTGGACGGAAAAGAAAGGCTTTAACGACTTTTTAGAACTTGCAAAACTGATAGACGATAGTTATCGGATAGTTTTAGTCGGAGTGAACGATAAGCAGTTGAAAATGTTACCGAGTAGCGTAATAGGAATAAAGCGTACGAACAACGTTAAAGAACTTGCCGAGATTTACACGGCAGCCGACGTGTTGTTTAACCCGACCTATGAAGATAATTATCCGACGGTAAACTTAGAAGCTCAGGCTTGCGGAACTCCCGTAATAACGTACTCGACAGGCGGAAGCGTAGAGTCGGTTCCGAGTGAAAATGTGATTGGAGTAGGTTATTATAAAAACTTACTAAAGATGGTTTCGCCCTCGATTTCTTGTATTCATCGGGTGAAAACAAAAGGTATGGAACGAGAGTATATTGAATTGATTTTAGAGTAAGATATGAACAAGGTTTATATTCATGCCTCTTTGAGTTTTGGG
>CALGVF010000240.1 GCA_937920115.1 uncultured Clostridia bacterium | reverse complement strand
ACGTTTCAAACGTAAGACTGCTCGTCGGAGGCGTAAAATATTCCGTATGCAATGCGGAAAAGACTAGCGGAAAGGTCGTAAACGAACAGAACGTTTTAAAATGCGATACGACTTTCGCCGAACTCGGAGAAAGTAGCGGAATAAAGCATTTGGACGACATTTCGCTTGCGAAAATACCGAACGGCATAAAGTTGTTTTTCGACGAGATTGTATAATATGAATAATTTAAAATTCGATTCGATTTTAACGGGCGGCAGATACCCCAAAGGGTTTAGTCTGCCCGATTATTTAAGAGAAAACGGGAAGTTTTCCCGTGAAAAAACCTTACGCGAAATCGTCAGAGAGGAATACGGCGAAATTGACGAAAGGGGTGTTAAAATAAGCGTAAAAGACGTCACGGACGAGAAGTTCGACGGCGATTACGGGTATTTTTTCTGCAATAAAGCAAAGCATACCGCCTTGGAATTTTCGCTCGAAAAGAACGGAAAAACGTCGGCTTTCGTTGCGGACTTATTCGTTCCGACGAAGGCGAAAAACTGCGATTTCGTCGTACACCTCGATTTTATGAAGTATCTTCCGACGAAATATTGTCCCGTCGAGGAACTTATGGACGGTAAAATTGCCGTCTCGCACCTTTATTACAAGGAAATTACCACCGACGACGGCGATTTTTCTACGGGAATCGCTCCGCTTTTTTGCGACCGTTCGGATAGGTACTCCGCGGGAAAATTGTCGCTTTGGGCTTATGCCGCGAAGATAGTCGGGGAGTATCTTATAAAAGAGGGCTTTACGGTTAAAGAGAAGTTGTACGTCGCGGGACATTCTCGGCTTGGCAAAACGGCGTTACTTGCGGCGGCGAAGTACGATATTTTCGCAGGGTGTATGGTCAACTGTTCGGGCTGTTCGGGGGCGGCGATTTCACGCGATAAACGCGGCGAAACGATTGAAGTTATTACGAGTGTATTCCCCTATTGGTTCACGCCGAACTATAAAAAGTATGCCGAAAGAGAAAGCGAGATGCCTTTCGACCAACATTATATAATGGCTTCGGTCGCACCGAGAAAGGTTTTTATCGTTGCGGCGAGCGAGGACGATTGGGCTGATACCGACGCTCAGTATTTGTGCGCGGAAGCGGCGAGCGAAGTATATAAAGAACAGGGTTTAACGGGTTTAAAGCCTGCGGATAAGCCGCTCGAAGTCGGCGAAAAGAATATCGGCGGCGAAATCGCGTTTTTCGTTCGCGACGGCGTACATTTTTTCAGTCGTGAAGATTGGTCGTTTTATCTTGCCTGTTTACCGACGGCTAACTCTAAGTCAAATACGGTAACTCTTACGATCGGAACCGGTACGGCAGTGTTTATATAAACGGTATTCCATCGATAATAAACGCCGACGGCGGCAAGCTCACGCTCAATCTCGGTGCGGGTGCAGGTGCGTTCGTTATTCCGATAGAGAATGTTTCTTTTCATTTGGAATACCTCCGTATTTTTCGCCTTTTCGGCACCGGGGACAGTAGCACCGAGAAAAATTTGAATTGTTTT
>CALGVF010000239.1 GCA_937920115.1 uncultured Clostridia bacterium | reverse complement strand
TACGTCTCTTACCAAACCTAACTCTTCTTTCATTTCCTTTTTCTCCTTTTTTTGTTTTATGTTTCTACCCGATTATTCGGATATATTCCCTTTCGTGACTGCCCTGTATTCGTATACAGGATATTTCACCGTTTTCATACTGATACGCTATACTTTTCCCGATTCCGAGAAGCATTTTCTCAAAACGAAACAACTCCGAATAGCCGTTTAAATCTACCGTCTCGATTACTATCCGCTTCGGCTCCCGTTCCTTTTCTCCGAACTCGTTTATGTCGTATAACTCACGCCGTACTCTCATATCTCACTCCTTTTTTCTCTTTCCTCTCTCCCCCTTGGGACGACGAAAAGCAAAAAATCGCCGTCCGCTTCAAGGAGAAATTAGATTGGACCTTTGCGGAGTCTAACCGCTTTACTTTACGCTTACTTTAAGGTCCGTCTACCGTATAAGCATATTTATTATTACGATTAAAACGCCTATTCCTACGCTCAACGCTATATTCACTATGTCCGTTAAAACGCTCTGAGCCTTGAACCGCGTGTATCCGTTTTCTATATCGAATTCTTTTTCTTCCTCGTTTCCTTTCGTCTGTTTTTCCGCTTCCTGCATTACTTTTTCAGTTGCTGTTATCATTTTCTTATCCTTTTTACTCTATTTTTTCGCTATTGCTTGTTTTTATTTGACTTTTTATTTAAAATGATTTATATTATGTATCAGGTAAACGGCTTACAGTTCGTTTACACCTGCCGCGCATCTGTCGCGGAATTGCCCCGAGTGGTGAATCTCGGGGACTTTTTTTACTCTTTTTTACCGCGAAACTTGTTTATTTTCTTTTTGTTTTCTTCCATGGGCTTTGAATGGTAAAAAACCTTGTCTTTTATAAAAGCTACGTCTTCGTTCGATACGTCCATATTCGGGTGATTTTCCCTGAATTTTTTATTTACGCGAATAGGCTTGCCCTCGTCGTCCTCAATTTCAACGTAATGTTTAAAATACGATTGACCTTGCTGATATTTCTTTAACCTCGTTCTGTTGCTTCCTTTCCGTGAAGACAACGGCACGACCGCCAAATCGTTATAATCGTTCGTTTCGATTACCACAACGGGGCGTTCTTTTTTCGACCCCGTTTTTCCGCCTTTTCCTAAATAACGGTCGTTTGTAGACAACGTTCTCCCTTGCGGTACCTTTCCGCCCTTCGTTCGTTTATTATTTATTTTCCGTTTTCTCGATTTCTTTTTGCCAAACATAATTACACTTTTAAACAGTCTTTCCGCCGATTTCAAAAATTCTCAATTTATCTCCACCGGACATAGTCTTTATACCCGTTGAACCACCAGAAGTTCCCGCAAGGTCACTTATAATTATCGATCCCGTCTGATAAACTATAAGCGATTCGCTTACTTTATTACCGACAAATACCATTGCAAATCTGCCTGTCTTTCCATCTTTTCCGCCTCCGACTATCTTAAAATCAGCAAGGTTATCTGTTGTATCGAAACATTGCACAATATACATTGTGTTTGTTTTAAAGGTTAATGTCGAAGCCATATACATATCTACAAGATTGGCTTTGCTTGAATTTTTTATATAACCGCTTAATAGGTTCGTTATCTCGGACTTTGTATAATACCCCTGCAATGCCGCTGTTGACTGCTCCACGGTCATATACTTCTTCAACGTCTCCGTAAGTGCCGAACCTTTCTCATATTCTGCAAGTATATTCGTTAGTTCTTCTTCGCTTACGTACCCTTTTAACGTTTCCGTTAAATCTGTTCCCTTTACGTAGTCCGCAAGTATTTCGGTCAACTGCTCGTCCGTTATGTACTTCTTTAACGTTTCCGTAAGGTCTGAACCTTTCTCATACTCTGCGAGTATTTCGGTCAACTGCTCGTCCGAAACGTACTTCTTCAAAGTCTCCGTAAGTGCCGAACCCGACGTATATCCCGACAATGCGTTACTCATAAGAGCCTTCGTCACGACGTTGTCGTTGACTTTCTCCCACGTTCTGTACGTTTTTCCCGCCGCGTTCACGCCTATGTACTTCGTAACGAATATGTTTTCGCCGTCCGTATGCTCGTATATATTTTCGTCGCCGACTTTCGACAATCTGTACATTTCCGAGCAGAACGATATGTCCGCACCGCTTTCAAGCGATTTCAACTGCTTGTCCGTCAGGTTCGCCGATTCGCCGTCAAGCGTGACGATTCTGTCAGGAACAAACGTTTCTTGCGGTTTGTTGTTGTTGTTTACAAGCGTTACGCCCACACCGACTACGCCTGCTATTACTATGAAACAAAGTAATACCGATAATAATTTTTTCATTTTGCCTCTCCTATGTTTAATCTTCGGGTAAACTCGGTTCGTAATACGTTCGTACCTTATACCCTAATCTATACCAAAATTCTTCCCTTTTCCGTGACCATAGACAATAGTCTATTCGGTCTATTGTCCATATCGCCGAACACGAACAATACATTTTTCCTATGATTCTGTAAATGCTGTCCGTCGTAACTTTGTAGACGGTTATTTTCGGATTCGCTTCTTTGTATTTGAATATTTTTAGTAAATAAGTCTTCATTTTTTCTCTATTCCGAAATATGCGACCGTTCGCTTGTTTCGCTTACCGTTATCGTCGTAAAAATGATCTACTATCTGACCTTTCGCCGTACTGTTTAAATCGTATGTATTCCCTTTAAACTTCGGCTTTTTCTTGTCGCTTGCGGTTACGATTATATTCGGTAACTTCGTATCGATTTTCCCTACGAAATGATATTTCGAGTTTAAATGCCTCTTGCCGTTCTTCCCTGTCACCCATGCTTCGTCGGCTGAAATTAACCTCACGCCTCTATGTTTTAAACTGTAATTTACGCTTGACATTTTTGCTCCTTGTATGTTATTATTTTTTTGCCATTAGCCCCATGTAACAGGGCAGCAACGGGACTTCCGCGTTGACAGGAAAGAACACCTGGCTTTTAGTGTAGACTTTCCACTTTAACCGTTCGATTTTATCGAGCGGTTATTTTTTGTTCGTTCTTCTCATTCCTTTTTCATTTTTCAAACATAAAATAATGTGCTATTCCCTTGTAAAATTTTTTCGGGAGG
>CALGVF010000238.1 GCA_937920115.1 uncultured Clostridia bacterium | reverse complement strand
AAGGCGGTCGGATTTGTTCTTTCGCGAGGCCGCTTTCACTCGGAAACAACCCTTCGCAAATGCCTGTTAGTTTCATTGTTTTCCTCCGTTTATATTATTTTTACCCGGCACAACGGGAGTCCATTCGCCGATTTCTTCGCTCGAAAAATCCTCGCTTTTATCTTCCGAATTATCGCCCGTCGCCCTTTCGCTTTCGCTTTTTTGTTCGCTTTCGGAATTATACTCGGTCGAGTTTTCGGTTCCGTCGGATATTCCGTCCGAAAAATCGTCTTCGCCGTTCATACACCCCGAAAATATCGCGGATAACGCCGCTATCAAAATTATTAAAACGCTTGTTTTTAGTCTGCCCATACGCTTATACGCCGACCTCTGCCGTCGTGACGTGAGAAGTAATTTCAACGCCGAAGACCGCGTTTTCGGAAACGATTTCGTCCGCCCGTCTCGAAACGTCAACCGAACCGATATTCTCGCCGTTTACGAAAAGCGTTATCGTCACGGTTTTTTCGTCTTTTATCGTAACGCTCATTCCGAATCTGACTCCCGCGTTGAATACCGACGAACTTATCCCGTTGCCGATAAGAGTTCTCGGCGACGATTCGGCGTAGCTGCCGTTTTTTATCTCCGAAACTCTGAAACACGAACCTCGGTAATATCCCCCGTACCTGCCGAAAAAGAAATAAGTCCCGCCGTTGCCGTCGTCGGTTATCGATTTCACGGAAACCTCAGCCACCGTTCCGTCGTAGCCTATAACCTTACTGCCGTCCGCTCTTTTATTCGCAGAATCGAGAGTTTTGTCCTCGTCGAGTCCGCTCACGCGTTTTGCCCCGTCGTAAACGAACGTAAATTCGTAAACTTTGCCGCCTACAATCAGACTGCCGCTCGTTTCGCCGTTTTTCATATCGGCAGGCATATCGGCTTTCGCTATTTTTACCACGTTTCCGTCGGCGGTGAATTTTACCGCTTGCCCGTTTATCGTCACGCTATCCACCGTCGCGGCTCTGCTCAGCGAAATCTCGAAATTTTCGTCTTTACTCGCAACGAACGTCTTGTTCGCCGTTATCGTGAGTTCGGTCGGTTTGCCGAGCATTATCGCCTTTATGTTGTTTATCTCCGTCTGAGTCACGCCTATGGACAACATATAGTTTTCGACTTTTTTCGACAAGGTAGAACCCATGTAGTCGTTCAGTCTGTCGTAGAATTTTTTGAAATCGTAAGTCGTTCCTTTCGAGTCTCTGATTCGATAAATCGAGAAAGAGGTAAGTTCATAGTCCTGTATCAACGCGGTTTCGTCAACGCCTAAAAGGGCGTTTACCAAAAACGCGACCGTTCCCGTTCTGTCCGCTCCGCCCGTACAGTGCATATATACGGGATAACGACTCTCGTCCGCCAATGCGGCAAATACCCTCTTATAGCCTGCTTTGTCCGTAAACGCGGACATATAACCGCCGACGGAATAATATTCGAGTTTCGCCCTCGGTATGGGACTTTCCGTAAGTCCTAAATTCTCGTTGACGCTTCTGAGGTCGAAATCGGTTTTTATTCCGAGCGTTTCGCTCATGTATTTTTTACCGTCGTCGTTTAAAGCAACGAAGTGATATGCGGGGTCGGTACTGTCGGACAACGCTCCGCCTCTGAAAAACTTGCCCTGAACGGTTCTTTCGCCGCTCGCCGTGAGGTAGCCGCCCATATCGCGGACGTTGTATATTCCGCCGATATTCATCATACGGGGACCCAAATCGGTTGTCTCGAACTCCGAACGAGTCGTTTTCGTTTCTCCCGAGTCTGTCTCGACCGTTACCCGAACGTAATACTTCGTCGCTTTTAAAAGGTTGTAAACTTCGAGTTTGGTCGCATCTTTTGCAAGCGTTACGCTTTCGCCGCCCGTCATATCTTCGTTCGTCGAATATTCGACCCGCACTCTTTTCGAGTCGGCGGGCAGATTTTTCCACTCTATCACGATAGGAGCGAAAGCGTTATCGGTAAGATAGTAGTAGTCCGCAAGGTTTGCGTCCTCGCCTGCGTCAAGGTATTCGATTACCTTTTCGGCGTAAGGAAATACCTCGCCTTTCGGCGATACTATTTCGAGTTCCTCTTTCGCTACGCTTTCGGAAGCCGAATCGCTCCCGGAAGTCCGATTGCTTTCCGAAGTCGAGCCACTTCCCGAAGTTCCGCACGCCGCCGCAAATAACGCGAAACACGCCGCCGTCAGTAAACAAATCATAATTTTAATCTTTTTCATCATTGCCCTCTGTATTTTAACCTGCGTAGGGGATAACGAACACGCCTTCGCCGACGCCCAAGTCGAGAGTCAACTCGTTGTTTTTAAGCGTTACCTCTTTCTTCTTGCCGTCGATATAAACGTACGCTTTGTTGTAATTCGCGAATTTAAACGTTACGACCGACTTTTTGTTTTCGGTAGTATCGTTGTAGTTTACGACCATATATCCGGGGTTGCCGTTTTTATCCTGCATATACCCGACGATACTGTCCTCGGTCGCTTCGACCGATTTAACCCCTTTAAGGCGATTCGCTCCGCTGAGAGGAGAAATCATAGTGTCGAAACTGTTGTTGTAATACATATCGTCTTTTGCGGTGTTATTCGTTCCGAGAAGGGGGAGAACTCCCACCCAATTATCGTTAAACTGCATATAAGTATGCGAAAACTCGTTGATTTCGCTTATGAGTTTCTGCGAATTCGTCCAAAGTTCGGTTTTATTTCCGCTTCTGTCAACCAAAGCGATCTGTTCTTCGGTAAATTCTCCGCCTTCGACTGCGGGCGGCGTTCCGTAACAGAAGAACGACACGCTGTCGTAGCCGAACGCCATAACCGTATACATTTGCAAACGCAAATCGTTATACGAAGGAACTCTGTTCCTGCTCTTCGCTTCCGTGCCGAACGGCATAGACTGTATGAAGAAGTTGGAATCGAGTTTCATTTCGCTGTCGCGTTTTTCGTTGGCAAGATATTCGAGACATTGAAGCCACTCGGTCTTTAAGTAATACTGTTTTTTAGCCGAAGTGTCTCTGTACAGCGGATAATCGTCGCAGGAAAGCCATTTTCTCGTATTCGTATCCGAATATACCGAAAGAATGTTGTCCGAAAGAGCCTGCAAATACTCTTTGAACGTGAAAGGTTCCGTACCCCACGGAAACGAAACGTTCGACGAGGGATTGAGATTTACCAAAAATTCGACCTGCGGATATTTGCTTTTCAATTCCCTTATAAACGGAGAAAGTTCGACTATTCCCGTAGTTCCGTTGAGTTTGCTCGAATGAATTACGGGTTCGTCGTAGTTGAAACCCATAAAGCATTTGTATTTTGTGAGTTTTTCCGCCAAAGTAAGCATCGCGGTTTCCGCTTTCGTGACGTCGACGTAAACTTTTATATCCAACTTCTCGCAAAGTTCCATCGCCTCCGTCATCTTCGAGCCGCCGAGCGTACCTATATTGTTACCCTGCAAAAACATATAGTTAAAACCGCATTCTTTATAAGCCTTGAAACTTTCTTCGGATATTTCGGGCGTAAACCAAGCGTTAAAAACCATTTTATCCGCATTCTCCTTTTCGTAATCGGGTAATTTCGACGATTCCGTACTGCTCGCCGTACTTTCGCTTTCGCCGCCATTACGCGAGGAAGAACCCCCGTCGTTGCCGCCGAAACAACTTATAAGCGAGCAAAGTCCTATCGTCATAGTCAAAATCAACCCTAATATTTTTTTAAAGTATTTTTTCATTATCCTTTCAGCCCTCCTGCCGACATACTGTTCATTATCATTTTACTGAAAGCACAGAAAACGATAAGCACAACGCCCGTAGTGAACGTCATCGCCGCAAAAACGTAAGGCATGCTCGAACTGTATTTGCTGTATATCGCATTCAGTCCGTAAGCCACCGTCGGATAATCGTTCAGATAAATGTACGGCGTGTAATAATCGTTCCAGCAACTTATAAAGGTAACTATCGCTATCGAAACTATTATCGGTCTCGCCTGCGGAGCCATTATCTTTATAAATACTTTCCAATTCGAAGCCCCGTCTAAAAACGCCGATTCGGCGTATTCCCACGGTATCGCCTCGTAGAAGTTACGGAACAGCAAAAATCCGAATCCGAACCCGCCCGCGCTCATAAGGAATACTCCGTAAAAGGTATTTAAAAGTTTGAGCGAGTCCAAAAATCTGTAAGTGGTCGTGACCGAACCTATAGTCGGTATTACCATGGTGACTATGGCGAGGTTAGTTATAAACCCGTTCAGTCTGAATTTGTACTTGGCGACTATATATCCCGTGATATTCGGGAATAAAATCGCAAGAAAAACCGTTCCTACAACGTATATAGCCGAATTACGTATCATCGTCGGCATAGCCGTAGTTCCGTAAGCCTTGTAGGTAAACGCCCTGTTGTAATTCTTCTTTATGCTATCGAGCGTTATATCGAAAAGGTTGAAAGGATGTTTGTTGAAATTCGATACCGAACGCATCGACCCGAATATCATCCACACGAGCAGAAGAATATACGAAATCGAAAAAAGCAGCATTACGATAAATAGTATCGTGCGGAATATTTTATCCGAACAAGAATATTTCTTTCGTTTCGTCATATCAATATTCCACCCTTTCGTTCAATTTTTCCATAAGATAACGGAAAGTCATTATAATCACTCCGCCGAATATCGCGACAAGCACGCCGAACGCGCTTATTACCGTATTGTTCTTATCGTTCTTTAAGGACTGCGAAATCATAAGCCCTATCGTCGTAGAACGGGGAGCGCCGTCCGTTAAGAGAAGAGACGGCATCATCCACGAGAACACCGCCGCGACGAGCGTTATCGACATAGTAGTTATCGTCGGCCATATAAGCGGTACGCAGATACTGCCGAACTGTCTCAGTTGAGTCGCCCCGTCGAGTTCCGCGCTTTCAAAAACGCTCTCGGGAAGTCTCGCCATGGCGGACGAAAAGTATATGAGGTTTCCGTTTACGCCCGTCCATACGCTGAATACGAGTATCGTTCCCCACATCGTCTTTTCGTTGCCCAAAAAGCCACCGACGGGTATTATTCCCGTGTTCGCCTGACTTCCGTCGCCGCCGAGTCCAATCGCCTTGATAAGCCTTATGATTATGCCCGACGAATTGTCGAGAGACAAACGAAAAGCAAGGCAGAGAACTACCGACGAGATTATCGCGGGCAGGAACAGTATAATTCTGAAAGAGTTATACAGCGGAATTTTTTTAAATATTCCGTAGGCGAAAAGCACCGTTATCGGCAGGTTTATCAGAAGCGACAAGGGAATAAGGGAAAGGGAGTTCAACACCCCGTGATAGTTCATTATTCCCCTGTCCTTCTGTCCGAATATTATTTTAATTATCTCCGCGTAGTTATCGAAACCGACGAATTTTCGGGTCGTACCGTCCGCCATTATCTCGAAAAAGGAGTCGGCGAACGTGCCTATGTTCATACATACCCAAAATACGAAGAAATGCAGAATCGGCCACGCCAGAAATCCGTATATAAACAACGCGTCTGTTTTCTTTTTGTTCATTATTACCCTCGTTCAAAAGCGGGACTTATTGCTGAAACGCTTTGAAACTGTCTGCCCAATCGGCTTTTTGTTTGGAGTAAAGATCTTCCAAAAGAGAGGTGGACAAAGCGGTCGATTTTTCGCTCGTCGCAAGTTTCTGGAAAGTGGAATTCGTGTCGAGTTTAATCGCTCCCGAAAGAGACGGCAACTGATCCGAACCCGCTATGACGGAAACGCCCGTAGATAAAATCGAGTCTACGTCTTTCGCGAATTTACCGAGAGAATCGGCGGGGGAACGATAAACCATCGCAGACGGAACGCCCGTAGCCGCATGGAATACGCTCGCCGCGCTGTCCGAAGCCATATATTTCAAAAACGCTTTCGCAAGGGCGGTATTTTTGTTTTTGCCCTTTTTGGTAACCATAAAGTATTCGCTCGGTGCGTTGACGAAAACGGTCGGTTTTGCCGAAGCGTCGAGAAGGGGCGCAGCGGCGAAACGGTAGAAGGAAACTTCTTCGTCTTCTATCTGCTCTTTCATTTCGGTCTCGAACCACGCTCCCGAAACGCAGAACACCGAAAGTCCGTTGAGGAATTTCTGCTGAGCGTCGCGGTTGGAGTGGCTGAGCGAATCGCTGAACGAGTTGGCGGGATAATATTCGCCCTTGGCGTTCTTCTGCGGATTCAAAAGACTTGCTATCGCGTCCATAACCCTGACCGTTTTGTCGTTTACGAGAAGCGATTTGTTTTCGTTGTTTTTAACGCTCGCAAGATAGGGCTGATTCCAATAATCGTTATACCCCTCGGGGTCGATTTGAGACCATAAGCCCTTGAATATATAAGCCATATCGTCTACCGACGCTCCCCAACTAAGCGGAACTACCTGCTGTCCCAAAGCGGTTTTCTTCCAATTATTGTTTATCGAGTAGCACATATCGAGAAGACCTTGCCACGAAGTCGGGAACGTTCCCTTCGTAAATTCCCCGTAAGAAGGTATTTCGGCTATATATTCTTCGTTGTACACGAAGCCCGTGGGAGAATAAACGTAAGGCATGGTATAACGAACTCCGTTGTAAACGCCGAGTTTCGCATACTGCTCCGACCTGTAACTTATATAGTCGGATATATCGTCGAGCGGTTCGATATTGCCCGCAAGAGCCCATTCTATCCACTGCAACTCAGCCGAGAACGAGAAATAGATATCCGAACAACCGTCCATGGGAACGACCGTTGCAAGACGGTCGTTTAATTGTTCGTCCGCTTTTACCGTGATATTAGACCCCGTCCCCCTGTTAAAAGCCCTTGCGGCGTCCTTTAACCATTCGGTTCCGAGTCCCTTGTCGAGAG
>CALGVF010000237.1 GCA_937920115.1 uncultured Clostridia bacterium | reverse complement strand
GGAACCTCTCCCTTTTCGGCGTTTTTGATAAGTTGATTGAACTTAACGCCGCCGCTCATCGCTCCGCTCGCCTCGGGTATTGCCTCGGGGTCTATCTTATAGCAGTTGCCGAGATTGGTAAACGCAAACAACGTGTGAGCCGTATCCGTTTCCACCTTAAAGTCGAACAATTCCGCTTTATTCGGCGTAGTATTCTTGGCGTACTTCTTGTATACGTTAGCCTTAACCTTTCTTATGACGCCGTTGAGATTGTAACCGACCACTATGTCGTCGATATATTTCTCCTCGGTAGTCTTGCCGAATTTTATCTCGTCGGCGGTACTTACTATTACCGAACGCCTGTCGTCTCTGTATTTCTTGCGGATAGCAAGAATTTCCTTTTTAACGACCGACTTTTGTAACTTTTTACTGTCGAGTATCGCTTGAAGTTCGGCGATAAGTTTTTTAAGATTTTCGAGTTCCTCTTTAAGGTTGTTGACTTCGAGTTTGGTAATTCTCGCAAGTCTCAAATCGAGGATAGCCTGAGCCTGCTTATCGGAAAGGGCGAACGCCTCTCTTAAATTAGCCTTTGCGGTCGGCGTGTCGGGCGAAGTTTTGATTATCTTGATAACCCTGTCGATGTCGTTGACGGCGATTATAAGACCTTCCAATATATGCGCCCTTTCTTTCGCCTTGTTCAGGTCGTAACGGGTTCTTCTGACTACGATGCTTACCTGATAATCGACGTAGTAGTTGATTATCTCCAAAAGCCCCATAAGTTTAGGCTTGCCGTTCGCTATCGCGACCATGTTAATACCGTAGGAGCATTGAAGTTGCGTGTATTTGAAGAGGAAGTCCAAAATAGGCTGCGGGTTATAATCTTTTCTTATTCTTATAACCGCTCTCATACCCGACCTGTCGGACTCGTCCGCAATATCGGCGATTCCCGCAAGAGCCTCTTTGTTCTCTTCCTGCAAGTCTGCGATTTTTTTGAGAAGTTGAGCCTTGTTTACTTGATAAGGAAGTTCGGTAATGACTATATTCTTCTTTCCGTAATCGGACTCTTCGACGTTTATCTTCGCCCTTAAAATAATCTTGCCCTTACCCGTTTCGTAAGCCGTTCTGAGTTCGCTGCCCGCGATTATGTAACCGCCCGTCGGGAAATCGGGCCCTTTGATTATCTTCATCATTTCGTCGAGCGTTATTTTCGGGTTGTCGATATAAGCGACCACGCCGTCTATAACTTCCGCGAGGTTATGGGTAGGAATATTCGTCGCCAAACCTACCGCTATACCCGTCGCTCCGTTTACGAGAAGATTCGGAAATCTTCCCGGCAGAGTGTCGGGTTCTTTTAACGAGTCGTCGAAGTTGAGCGACCAATTTACCGTATCTTTATCGAGGTCGGTGACGAGTTCGAGAGCAAGCGGTTGCAACTTGACTTCCGTGTACCTCATAGCCGCCGCGCTGTCGCCGTCTATCGAACCGAAGTTTCCGTGTCCGTCTACGAGCGTCATACGCATATTGTAGGGCTGAGCAAGTCTGACCATCGCGTCGTATACCGAAGTATCGCCGTGCGGGTGGTATTTCGCGAGACAGTCGCCGACTACTCTCGCA
>CALGVF010000236.1 GCA_937920115.1 uncultured Clostridia bacterium | reverse complement strand
GCCCTGCTTAAAGGAATGAACTTTGAACAGGGAGCGACGGGCAAGCAGAGAAACAAGCAGATCGGAGGGCATAAGGCGTGAGCGGAAAGTACGACGATATTATAAATTGCGAACGCCCGAAAAGCGGCAGACAGAAAATGTCCTTAAACGACCGAGCGGCTCAGTTTTCGCCGTTCGCGGCGTTGACGGGTTTCGAGGACGAAATCGACGAGACGAACAGGCAGACCGAAGAAATGCCCGAGTATTCGGAGGACGCTCAGCAGGAAATCGACAGGGTTTTATGCGAAGCGGAAGCCGAAATCGAAAACAAAAACGAAAACGGAAGCGGAAATGAAAAAGGAAACGCTCCCGTTTTAGAGGTTGAATATTTTATACCCGACGAGAAGAAGTCGGGCGGCAGAATAGTCGTAAAGACGGGCGAAATCAAGAAAATTGACAGGCAAAACGGGAAAGTAGTATTTATGGGCGGCGAATTTATAAGTTTTCGCCGCATGCTCGCCTGCCGCAAAAGGAAAACTTAATTTTTTTGGAATATAAATATTCTAACTAATCTTGCTTTCCCCTATGGGGTAGATTTCCCCGATGAAACGGGGAAAATGTCGCGAAGCGACAAAAGGGGCACGCTCCGTGGGGAGAGTGGCTTGACGGAATGAAATGGAAGTCAAGACGATAGAGGTCAACAACAAGAATTATAAAACGCTCGCAATAATTTTAATGCAAGACCTCTCTCGTCTTTTACTCGCTTCGCTCGTAAAATCCACTCTCCCCATAGGGGAAAGCAAGTGGAAAGTTGTTTTTATAGTGGAAAAAGACTGTATTTCTATCTTTTTTGGATAGATTTGCAGTCTTTATTTTTTTTGCTGTTTTATAACTCCTTTTTACATATTTTTTTATGAAATAACGATACTAAATTCTGTAATCGACTATGGAATTTGCAATTATTTCTATTGTTTTATCAATTTTTATAATTCCGTTACCTTTTTCGGTAAAAGTATTTTTAAGTTTTAAAGATAAGAAAATTTATTTCAGTTTGTTCTATTTCAGAAGAATCAGACTAAAAAACGGCTACGCGGAATTTAAAGCGAATAAAATGTTTTTGCATTATTCGGATAAGAAAGCGATCGCTTTATACTACGACGATTTGATTAAAGGCAACGGTGAAACGGACGTTATAAATTATATCAACGCAACAAAAATAAGATATGCCCTTATTCTCGACGGATATAAAAGCATCGGGGCGTTTTGCGTGTTATCTGCGATAAATACTGTAAATTCCGCGATATATCCCGTTTTGAAACGAAAATATCCGCTCGTTGATTTTAAAGGCGACGTTTTAATAAGCGAGACGAACAAGACGAACGGAGTCATTTTCGATTTGGGTATATGCTTCAATATCTTGTCGATTACTTTTATGCTTGTAAAAAATATGTTCGGAGGAAAGAAAAATGGCTAAGGACAATTCGGATAATAAGATTAAAGAACTTATGAGTACCGCATTAAAAGACATAAATACGCTTGTTGATGTAAATACCGTTATTGGTAAACAGTTTACCACAAACGGTGGTACTGTGGTAATTCCCGTTACAAAGGTCACGATGGGGTTTATGACGGGCGGGGGAGAGTACGGAAAAGTACAAAGTTTAAAAGGCGAAAAATCGTTGCCGTTTTCGGGCGGAAGCGGGGCTGTCATATCCCTTAAACCGAGCGGCTTTCTCGTCGATAACGGTAAGGGAGTAAAACTCGTGAGTATCGCCGACGACGTGGCGACGAAAGCCTTTGAAACGGCAGAGGAGTTTATAAAAAGTTTTAACAATGAAAAGGAAGATTAAATTATTTGCTTGTTTGCTTGCCGTTTTGTTGTCTTTTTTCACATCGAACGCGACGACTTCTTTCGCGTATTCGGTTTCAAAAGCGGAAGCGGTTATGGAAGTCGAAAGCGGCAGAATGTTGTACGCATTTAACGCTGACGAAAAGTTGCCCATGGCAAGCACGACTAAAATTATAACGGCGATTACCGTTTTAGATAATTTCGATATAAACAAAACGGTAGAAGTACCTTCGGAATGCGTAGGCGTGGAGGGGAGCAGCATATACCTTAAACAAGGAGAAAAATACGCAGTCGGCGACCTTCTTTACGGTTTAATGTTACGTTCGGGCAACGACGCCGCTGAGACCTTGGCGGTAACGCTTGCGGGGAGCGTTTCAACCTTTGTGAAGTTAATGAACGAAACGGTGAAAAAAGTCGGAGCGGTCAATACCTCGCTCGTAAATCCGCACGGGCTGAATGCCGAAAATCATTATACGACAGCCGAAGATTTGGCGAAAATATCCGTTTACGCAATGAAAAACGAAACGTTTAAGAAAATCGTAAACTCGAAAACGCATATAGCGACAGAGATTACGAGCGGAGAGAAAAAGTTGTGGAAAAATAAAAACAAAATGCTCTCGATGTTCGAGGGGGCGGAAGGCGTTAAAACGGGGTACACCGTCAAGGCGGGAAGATGCCTTGTGTCGTGCGCGAAAAGAGAGGGCATGGAAGTCGTTTCGGTCGTTTTAAACAGTCCACAAATGTTTGAACGCTCTTGCGAACTTTTGGAAAACTCGTTTACCGATTTTGACATGGTCAAAGTAATTGACAGAAAAAGGTTCGATTATGTAGTATTTGATAAGGCGAAAAATAACGCTTACGAGATTGAAAGCCCCGACGATTTTTATTATCCCGTAAAAAGGGGCGAAAAACTATCGTGCGAACTGAATTTCGAGAACGAAATAAGAAATGCGGACGAAAAATCGCAAAAAGCGGCTGAAATTAAAATTTATTGCTCAAAACAGTTGATTTTTTCTCAAAAACTTTATACACTTAATCCGAGGAACAAAACAAATGAGAATAAACAGGTATCTTGCCGAATGCGGCGTAGCGAGCAGACGCGCTTGCGATCAGATTATTAAGGAAAAAAGAGTAAAAGTAAACGGTAAAATATGCGGACTCGGCGAGGAAATAGACGAGATTAACGACAGCGTTTCCGTTGACGGGAAAAAAGTATCGAGAGCGAGAAAGTTCGAGTACTATATTATGAACAAACCGAAGGGTTACGTTTGTACGGTTAAGGACGACAAGGGCAGAAAGACCGTTATGGACTTGCTTCCCAAAAACACGGCGAGAATTTTCCCCGTAGGAAGGCTCGATTACGATTCTGAGGGACTTCTTCTTTTCACCAACGACGGCGACCTCGCTAACAGACTTACTCACCCGAGCAGCGAAATCCCCAAGACTTATTTGGTAAAAATCGAGGGCAATATAGACGAAAAAACGCTTATTACGCTCAGAAACGGCGTGGTCATCGACGGGAAAAAGACGAATAAATGCGGAATTAAAGTCGTGGAAGAGGGCAAAGATTTTGCGAAAATGCACGTTACCATTACCGAGGGCAGAAACAGAGAAATCAGAAAAATGTTCGAGGCGGTCGGTAAAAACGTAAGTTTTCTGAAACGTATAAAGATAGGCGATTTGAAATTGCAGGGACTTAATCGCGGAGAAGTGAGAAAACTCACGCCCGAGGAAATTTATTATTTGCAAAACGTTTGATTTTGCGTAGAATTATGGAAAAACAAAGGCAAAACGAAAGTTATATCGAATTAAAGAAAGACTTAAAAGACAAATATTGCGAAATTATCAAGTCCGATTTGGACGAAATAAGAAACTACGTTTTAGGCAGGGCTACAAAGTTGTTCGGTTCCGATTTTCTCGATAAAATCGAAAAAGTCGAAAATCTTAAAAGCGAACGCAAGAAAGCGGAAAAGGAATTTTTCAAGTCGGAAGATTATAAAGCCGCTCAAAAAGAACTCAAAACCGCTAAGAACGAAGCGAAAAATTCAACGCCCGAAACGGAAGAAGACGCGAACAGGCGTTTAAATAAGGCTATCAGTGCTATAACCACGCTCAACGTGACGATAAAAAACAGACTGAAACCCTACGACGAAAAAATTTCCGCGTTAGACGACGAAATTTCGTTTGTTACCGAAAAGAACGACGATAAAATCAGAGAGATTTCGCAGGAGATTATTTTCAGAGTAAAAAGTTCCGTTGCGGAGCGTTTCAAGGCGTACTTTGAGGAACTTAACGAGCTTTCCGACGAATTCGGCGTCAAAGAAGAAAAAGACGACGATTTGCCGTTCGACCAAAACGTTATAAGACTTGAAATTCCCATTTTTTCCGAGAAAATTGCGGAGAACTTGGAGAGCGAGGATAACGGCGAAGAAGAGGGCAATTTTATCAAAAGTTCGGACAATAACGGCATTTTAAACTAAATTTTTTTGTATACATAATAAATGCGGCGTTTTCCGTTCGGAAAACGCCGCATTTCTGTACTATAAATTTTCAGTAAACGCCTTCGGCAATCATGGCGTTCGCAACTTTTTTGAAGCCCGCTATGTTCGCTCCTTGTATCAGATTGTAGGGCAGAGAAAATTCCTCGATCGCCGACTTAATCTGAGCGTAAATATCACGCATTATCGATTTGAGTTTTCCGTCTACCTCTTCCGCCGTCCAAGCAAGTCTCGAACTGTTCTGAGCCATTTCAAGCCCCGAAACGGCCACGCCGCCTGCGTTTACCGCTTTTGCGGGGCAGACGAGAACGCCGTGTTCTTCCAAATATTTCGCCGCTTCTATTGTAGTCGGCATATTGGAACATTCGCACACGATTTTGACGCCCGATTTGACGATTTCTTCCGCGTCCGACGGGAGAATTTCGTTTTGTGTGGCGCAGGGCATACATATATCCGCCTTGAATTTGCCCCACGGTTTTTCGTTCGGGTGAAATTCCGCTCCGAATTTGTCGGCGTAAGCCTTGATGCCGAGCGAGGTGTCCGAACGCATTTTAAGCAGATAATCGACCTTTTCGCCCGTAACTCCGCCTTTGTCGTAAATATATCCTTGCGAACCCGAAATGCTTACGACCTTACCGCCGAGCGATTCGAGTTTTTTACAAACGCCCCACGTAACGTTGCCGTAGCCCGAAAGAGCGAACGTTTTGCCTTTTATGCTTTCGCCTCTGTCCTTCAAAACTTCTTCGAGGAAATAGACCGCTCCATACCCCGTCGCTTCGGGGCGAATATAACTACCGCCGAACGAGAGGTCTTTGCCCGTTAAAACCCCGTTGTCGTAAGCGTTTTTAAGTCTTTTGTACTGTCCGAACATATATCCGATTTCTCTGCCGCCGACTCCTATATCTCCCGCGGGTACGTCAACGTCGCCGCCTATATGACGGAATAATTCCGTCATAAAACTTTGACAGAATCTCATTATTTCTCCGTCCGATTTACCTCTCGGGTCGAAGTCCGAACCGCCTTTACCGCCGCCCATGGCGAGAGTAGTGAGGCTGTTTTTGAAAATCTGCTCGAAGCCGAGAAATTTGAGTATGCTTTGATTTACGCTCGGGTGGAACCTGAGACCGCCTTTATAAGGTCCTATCGCGTTGTTGAACTGAACTCTGTAACCTCTGTTTACGTTGATTTTACCCTTGTCGTCCTGCCATGAAACTCTGAATGATATAATCCTGTCGGGCTCGGTTATTCTTTCCAAAATAGCGTTTTTTCTGTAAATTTCTTCGTTTTTAGCAACAATCGGCTCGATAGAAGCGAATACTTCTGTGACTGCCTGTACAAATTCGGGTTCGTTCTTGTATCTTTCTTTTACGCCGCTTAAAACTTCCGCAACGTAAGCGTTTCTTTCTGCCATAAAATCCTCCGTAAAGTTCGTTTTTTAATTTCCGTCCGTAATTATATCACGAACAGACGAAAAAA
>CALGVF010000235.1 GCA_937920115.1 uncultured Clostridia bacterium | reverse complement strand
GTCAAATCTTCGCGGAAAGCCGCTCGATTCGCCACCTTCCCCGAAGGAGAAGGCGTAATATAGTCTTTTTAAACGTTATTCCTCTTTTGCAAGTTCGAGTTTAAACGCCTCTATAACCGCGTCAATAACAGTCTGCCTCGTTTCCGAGTTTATCGGGTGGGCGATATCCTTGTATTCGCCGTCGCTCGTCTTTCTCGACGGCATCGCCACGAAATATCCGTCCGAACCGTCTATAATCTTGATGTCGTGAATCACGAAACAGTCGTCGATGGTTATCGAAGCGACCGCTTTAAGTTTGCTGTCGTCTTTTTTGACGAGTCTTACTCTTACGTCTGAAATTTTCATTTTTACCGCCTCATACATTTTTATATTACTATAATACTATATATATTTAATAATTTCAATAGTTTTTTAAAAATTTTTACTTTTTTTTGGTATTTTATCGAATTTGTTAAAAAAATACCGACCCGAATCATATAATTTGGTATGAAAATCGAGAAGAAAAATCTTAAAGTTCATTTTATCGGTATATGCGGAGTCAGTATGAGCGCCCTTGCCGAATACCTTTTGTCCGTCGGTTTTATAGTCAGCGGAAGCGATTTGACGGACGGCGAAATAGCCGCCGATTTGCGAAAAAAAGGAATACAGGTATTTATCGGTCACGACGAAAAGAACGTAATCGGGAAAGAAGTAGTCGTTTACAACGACGCGGTAAAGCCCGACAACGTGGAACTTAAAGCGGCGGAAAGAGAGGGGGCTTTCGTCGTAAGACGGGCGGAACTTTTGAAAATGGTTTCCGAAAATTTCGGCAAGAGAATAGGAATTGCGGGCTGTCACGGCAAAACTACCGCCTGTTGTATGC
The DNA here is from genome assembly GCA_937920115.1 of uncultured Clostridia bacterium. Classification (GTDB taxonomy): domain Bacteria; phylum Bacillota; class Clostridia; order Christensenellales; family Borkfalkiaceae; genus UBA10281. The sequence goes on along the minus strand of CALGVF010000235.1, from coordinate 7,303 downwards.
TTGCTCATGTGTTTAAACGAGCAAACGTTCGGTTCACCGCTCACATCGGCGGCTTCGATACGAAACTCGGCAACGCCGTGTTGTCGGGTAGTAAATTCTTTTTAAGCGAGGTCTGCGAGTTCAAAAAAAACCTTACTTTATTCGACGCCGATTTAGCCGTTTGCCTGAACGCCGAGGCGGACCATCTCGACTGTTACGAGAACTCGGGCGAACTGAAAAAAACTTACTTCAACTACCTTATGCGGGGCTATAAGTCGATTATCTGCATAGACGATAAAACATTGAGCGAATACGACGGCGACAATGCGGTCACTTTCGGCTTTAAAAACGGGGCTGATTTCACTGCGGAAAACATACGCGAAAAGAACGGCAGATACTCGTTCGACCTCGTCGTTTACGGAACGAAAACCGAAAGAATAAATCTCAAAGTATTTGGAAAACACAATATCGAAAACGCTTTGGCGGCGAGTACTGTCGCCTTTTTGTGCGGAGTCGGTTCGGATAAAATAAAAAAGGGACTCGAAGAGTTCGAGGGCGTAAAACGTCGGTTTGAAAAAATCGGCGAGATAAACGGAGCCGAAGTAATAGCCGACTACGCTCATCACCCGACCGAGATAAAAGAGTCCGTTAAAACCGCCGAGGAAATGTGCAAGGGCAAAGTGTACGTGGTATTTCAGCCGCATACTTATTCCCGAACGGTATTTTTCAAGGAACAGTTCGTGAGCGTACTCGGCGAAATTCAGAATCTGATAATTTATAAAACGTTCCCCGCAAGGGAGGAGTACATGGAGGGCGGCAGCGGTAGAGACCTTGCGGAGATTCTCGGAAACGCCGATTATATCGAGGACGCGGAAGAAGTTGTGAGGGTTTTGCGGTCGAAAGCGAAGAAAAAGGACTTGATACTGATACTCGGGGCGGGCGATTTATATTTTCCGATAAAAAAGTTGTTAAACGGGTTGTAAAAATTCGCGGAAAGTGGTAAAATGGGGGTAGCCTTTGGTTTAATTTCCCGACGGCTAAGGAGAAAGAATATGTTAAAGAACGTACCGAAAGTGTTAAGCCCCGAACTTATCAAAGTTTTATGCGAAATGGGACACGGAGACGAAATAGTAATCGCGGACGCGAATTTTCCGTCCGAGAATTACGGGCAGAGAGTTGTAAGAGCGGACGGCATAAGCGGACCGAAGATACTCGAAGCGGTGCTTGAAATGATACCGCTCGACACCTATTCCGACCCGAACGTAATACTTATGCAACTTATGAAATGCGACGAGGGCAAGATAAACCCGACGATATGGAAAGAGTATGCGGACATAGCGAAAAGGGTAGACGGAAACGAGAAAATCGGCAATATCGACCGTTTCGAGTTCTACGAGAGGGCTAAAAAGGCGTACTGCGTAATCGCGACGGGCGAAGAGGCGGTATACGCTAACGCGATAGTGAAAAAAGGCGTTATAAAATAAAACGATAAATAAAAGGATAAATTAAACGATAAGTAAAACGATAAGCGGCGGCGGGCTTGCCCGTCGCCGCTTTCTATGTAAATTTTGGGAAATTAAACTTTCAAAATTTCTTCAAAAGTCGTATTTAAAATTTCTTTAATCAAAATCAGTTCGTCGGGGTAGAGGTGTCTTTGACCGACTTCAATTTTTGCTATCGCGCTTCGCGTTATATCGCAACCCCTTAATTGTAATTTAGTTGCAAGAAATTCCTGCGTAATATTCGCGTTTTCCCGAATGTCCCGTATATTGTTTCCGATTTTCGTTTCAGTAATTTTGTCCATAAAATATCGCTTCTATTTTGCTTGACAATATTATTACACTTTGATACACTAAATATGCACCTGTATAGGTGCAAGTATAAAATAAAAGGGTACATAGAATGTACAAACGGGAGGACTTATGAGACAAAAGACGGTATTTAACGTTGGCGACGAGTGGAAGGGTGATAACAAGGCAGATATGATAAACAAAATATTCAAAACGCATTATGGGCAGTATATGCGTTCCTCTGTAAAACTCGAAAAATACGGCGAGCCGAATATGATTGCGTGGTTTGTAAATTTAAACGGCGAAATTCACGGAACGGGCAAAGATTGGTTGTGGATAAATCATCTATATAATTCCGGAACTTTTATAGAAGAGGAATGCGTGAGTATAAGCAAGGAAAAATACGACGATGAAATGAAAAAACACTTATATCCGATAAGAGCGGTATTTCAACTTGACCCGCATAATCGCGGCAACAACTACGAGTGCAGATTTTTAGGTGTGTTTAAACTCACTAAACACGATACGAAAACGTGTATGAAATATTACGACAGAGTTGCCGACAAATTGGAGTTGTATATCTGAACAACGTAAAACAATAAAAGAAAAGCGTCGTTTGTTTTGTTGACGCTTTTTTTTTCGGTTTGTCAAGGGGTGGGAACTTTTTGTCCACTGATATTTGTTATAATGTATTTAGGAGGCATTCGATTATGGAAGTAAATTTAAAGAAAGTTATTATTGTATACATACTAAAAATATTATACAATTATACGTCTTATGACTATCCCGCAACTCAAACAAGCATTGCAAGGTATCTGAACGAAAAAAATATACCGTGCAACAGAAAGACCGTCGGACGAAATCTGAAATATTTAATTGATATAGGACTTCCGATAAAAAGAAAAGAATATAAAAACGGAGGATACTATTACGACGTAAACGAAGATTATTTTTTTGTAAGAAATTTAAAGCAACAAAAAGGAGATAAAAATGCGTAAATTTATAACTTTAACACAAATATTATTCTCTTTCTTTATCGGTGGAATTATATTTGGCGTGATTTCAGGAAAATCTTTGATTCTTATTTTAAGTGTGATACTACTTGCTGCGGATATTCTTGTGGGAATAACACTGCAATACTTTTTTGAAAAAGGAATTGACAACAGATTCAAAAAAACGATATTGACTGTCGGCGAAGCGGATAAAATCTTATATGATGCAAAAAATAAAACGACGGACAATGATTCGGACGATAACGAATACGCTGACAAGCCGACAAATTCTCAAATGGTAACAAGAAATAAAGATGTCGTAGTAAACAACGAATATTATCTCGAAAGAATAGAGTCTATTATATTCGAATTGAAACAAGAAGGCGGCGGGAGAATTGTTCATGGAATAGCAAGCGACGATACGGGTATATTTCTTATCGATTTGTTTTCGGATATGCCTATGAGTCCCGATAGAGATTCGCTTTTCGGAATGAACTTCGTTGCGGCAGAAGAGATAGGCGGAACGCCGTCGCTTTTTTATTCGTTTATGCACAAGAAAAGTGTTTTATGCGACACCGCGCTTATAGTTTTAACGCATATCAAAAATCATGGCATAAGAGTTTTCGTTGTCGAAACGTCGATTGACTGTTATTGTTTATGCGAATACGCGGGAAGATCTCATAAAAACTACGGAAGAGTGGAGTTGAGCGAAATTCCGAATAAAATAGAAGAAATAATAAGCGAGGCGTAATTATGAGTATGATAACATACGGCTTCCGAGTACTTAAAATATTTAAAAACGACGATAAATACGCTCGTTTTTCGTTGAGCGAAATGGTTTCCGCAATCGTAAATCTAAAAGATGCCGAAAATAATCTTAAAGTTAAAGAGTATATGTATGTGTTGCAAGCGTATTATTTCTTAAAAAGGAAGAAAGAAAAACGATATATGAATAAAAAGATTTTTTTGGAGTTTGCAGACTTAATAATGGCTGATTTCGATATGGTTGTTCCTTATTACAGGTTTTGCGGAAACTCGGGAATGAGTGCGATAATGCTTGCTAACGAAGAGGATAAGTACGAATACAGGGAGCGGGCTAAAAAAATTTTAATGAATAATGGGTTTTACGGGAAAGAATGGGAAAGTTTACGTGGGGAATTTATAGACGCGTTTTATTCATGAGTTACGCTGTTTCAGGCAAAAATCAACAATTATAAGCGGCGACGGGCTTGCCCGTCGCCGCTTTCTGTGTAAAAACATAGTTGAATTTTAAAAATTTCCTTAGGCAGTTTTCGGTAAACAAAAATTTTTTCAAAACGGGTATTGACAACGGGCTTCGTGTAATATATAATTTATATACTCTTTTACAGGGTGAAAGGAGGTTGTCGCTATGAAAAACGAAAAACGTAAACGCTCGGTTCGCGTGTTTTCCTTAATTTTGTCGCTTTTAACCGCCGCAGTCTTTATTACGGGCTGTCGCGAGGAAATGGCTGTGGACAGAGTATGGGACGGGAATTATTTATACTGCGATAATTACAGAAGTAAAACAAACGGCGAAGACGAGGCGTATATCGTTGACGAAATAAGTGGTTTCGGCGAGACTTTTACCTATTCGCAAAGTGAATGTTATCGTTACGTCGGCGATTATTTTTTCCTCGGCGGCGTTTTCAAGGACGCGAACGACAAGGACGTCGTTTTAATAGTTAAGCATAATTTAAAGAAAAAGACCAACGAGATTATTTGCAGGTATAAAGAGTTCGACGGGGAGTTGTACACTCTCGACTATACGAATTACTTTGTAATAAAGGACGATATACTTCTGTTTTCCGCATTATTCAAAAACGGCGAAAAGTTAATTACCGCGTATATGAGTCTCGATATAAACACGAATAAATCGACCCCTTGCTATTACGCTCAAATCGAAGAGACGGACTATCCGAAAGATATATGGCTTGAATACAGATACGAAAACTACTTGCTTTTACGCGTAGACGGGAACGGGAATTATGTTTCGTATAATCTCGACAACGGGGAAAGCATACCGCTTACATTTCCCCCAAATGCGTCTTTTGCCTGCGGCTACGGCTTAGTCGAGAGGGGGAATACGTATTACGGCGTTTCGCTTGCCGACGGAACGGAAAAGGAGATTTTGAGCGGCGGCGAGTATTCGGTGGGGTTCGACCGCGAGACGGTCGATAAAGACAACCTGATTTTATTCACTACTTTCAAGGATACGGGCTACGAGGTGTTTTCCGGAAATTTCTGTATTTATAACAGTCTTTACTGCTATAACGTAGAAACGGAGCGGCTATATTGTCTGATTTCGGATAATTCCGACTCAAAAACGTATTCGTTTATCGGCGGCGGGTATTTTATCGAAGAAAAGGTCGTAAAAAAGAGCGTGGTAAAAAATTCGAGCGATACGGAAAGCGGAGAGGAGAGTAGCGGCGGCGAAACTTTAAGCGAGGGCGAAAGCGTATCCGAATCCGACGAAAACAAATACGAAGACAGATATGAGAAAGTAAACGCGAAACTTTACAAATTCGGCGGCGACGGCAAAGTCAGTTATGTGACCGACCTTGTAAACGGCGGGAATTTGGAAAACGCGTATTATGGTTCCGACGGGCTGATACGGTTTTCGTACCGAGGGCTTGTATGGCATGACAAGCAGTACGACCCGAGTACGGGGAAAAAGTCTAAGGCGACCTATCACAACTACGACGAGTACAGTTTCGTGAGCGGCGGCGCTAAGTGCGGAGACTACTATTATTTAAACGAAGGAGTGGGTTGGTTCAGTACAGCGTCGGTACGCAGATATAATATCAAGACGAAAGAGCAGGTATACGTTCAGAGGAGCGGCGTAACGCCCGGCACTTACACGTTGGGCGAGGAGGAAATAGACCTCGTTTTGCCGTACTGAATTGAAAGTTGTCAACGATAAAGGATAGGCGATTGCACCTTCGGGGATTTTGCCGTTTCCCGCAAGCGGGAGCCCTACGGCAAGATGCCGTCGCAAGCGACGGACATTCGCTCGTCGGCGACAAGTCGCCGCGTAACGAGTTCCCTTTTCTGTGGTGCACCATTTAAAGTCTAAATCGAATACTTTTTATTAAGTGTTTGGTTTGGTTTTTTTTATACAAAATATGTTAATCTATATAAATCATTAAAAGTTGGCAACATTATTTTGTGCACTTTATCAAACAAGTTATATTCGCCGTTATTATATTGAATAATATGAAAATAATCGCCCTGTAAAAACGTAATAAATGTATCCTTGTTTAAATTATCTCTTATACTTAATAGAGCACCAAAAATTCTTTTAACAAAAGATAATCCGTTTATCTTATCATCAAAAGTGCAAGGTATAAAAGCTAAAATATTTTTATCAACCAACATGTTATTTATTGAGCTTTTTAATATAGACTCTTCATCTATTATATTTAACAATTCTTCCTTATTTTTTAAACGAAGGTTGCCAATATAATTCACATAAGCATTGTTTGCTTTTATTTTTAACTCTTCATTTATGCTGTTTTTATTGTCATTAACACATATAAAACCATGTTCGATATTTTTATAATCAACATTTGGCAAAGTCATAGTTTTATATTGCATAAATTCTGTTGGTACAAGCAATTTAAAATCAATTTGATAATCACCAGTTTCTGCATCGCATTCACCATTTGACTGTTTTGTGATTTCTTTAAATTTTTCAGACTTCGTTAGTTTCATAAAATTCAGAGAAGCATTTAATAATTCTATTAAATATTTTTCATAGTTAACCTTATATCCATTAACATTCTTCTTACTTATCATCATAATCGGCAATAAATTATAATACTTTTCCATATTTTACTCTCCATTGCAATTATAATATAAAACTTTGAAACAATCAAGTCTAGTGGCGGTTTTTGCCGTGGAAGGGGCTTGACAATAAGACAAAAAATAACATAATATCAAGACAATTGCACGTCACGATCTAAGAATAAAAATTTTTTAAATAAAACAATACAAATTTACAATTTATATGATATAATAAGTTTGTTATGAAAAATAAGTATAGTCCTCAACAACTCAATATTTTTAATGCAGATACTAAAGAGGGTGGGAATTTCACTTTTATAGATTTATTTGCCGGTATTGGTGGCATTAGAATTCCATTTGATAAATTAGGTGGGAAATGCGTATTCTCTTCTGAAATAGACAAGTATGCTATTAAAACATATATTGCCAACTTTGATGAAACTCCAAGCGGCGATATTACTCAAATTGATGAAAAAACCATTCCTAAATTTGATATATTATTGGCTGGTTTTCCTTGTCAAGCCTTTTCTATTGCTGGCAAAAGACAAGGATTTAATGATACTCGTGGGACTATGTTTTTTGAGGTGCAAAGAATACTTGAATACCACAAACCAAAATGCTTTTTTTTAGAAAATGTAAAAGGCCTTTTAAATCATAATAAAGGAAACACATTCAAAACGATATTAGACATATTAGAAAATAGACTAAACTACAAAGTTTATTATAAAGTTTTAAATG
>CALGVF010000234.1 GCA_937920115.1 uncultured Clostridia bacterium | reverse complement strand
CTACCTCTTTTTGCCCTTTCTTTCAAAAGTCGAAACCATTACTTCGTTAGTCGATTTTACCGATACGGTTTCGTCTTTCATTTTGCACATTTCGGGAAGTTCGCCCCTGAAAATGCACTCGTTGTCGGGAAGATTTTTTATCTCGTTTTCCGTAAAGCCGTTGTAGTACTTTCCGTAAGACCATACGCCTTTGAACTCGCTCGATAAAATATCGTCGGATATTTCCGAGAAGAACCCGTTGAGTTCCCTGACCCGTTCGTAGACGTCGGCTTTGTTGCCGTTTATATCTATAAGCCCCGCGCCGCCTTTTCCCGACGGGTCGTAAGGCTTACCTTTCGCGAAGTCTATCGGATAGCAGCCGGGGAAATACGCGAAGCCCTCGTGACCGTAAGCCGCCGTAACGTGAGCCTGCAAAGCCGCTTCGCCATCCGTCATTTTCGTCCTTTTCGTACCCGTCGCCCATTGCCCCGCCTGCATATAGTTGTAGAACTTGCAGCCGACTTTTTTCTTCTTCTCCGCAAAATAGGCGTTGAGTTCGAACAACGCGACGTGTACCGAGGTCGGAACGCTCTCCCAAAAACTCTCGAACGGGTATTTGTCCTGCGACAGATATTCAAATTTCGCTTTCGTAACGAGTCCGTCCACGAGTTTGCCGTAAAAATTGAACCTGTTTTTAAAAGTTATCGCGAGGTCGCCGTCGAGTTTAAAAGGTTTTTCGAGGTTGGGCTTTTTCGCAAAACTGTTCGCCATTCCGTACCAAAATATATCGTCGTTTATCGAGTATGAGAAAAAGTTGAAATGAAATTCGAGTTCGGGATAATTCTCGTCGAACACCCTTTTCGCCCTCGCTACCCCGTCAAACGACAGATAGCCCGCCTCGTCGCCGAAAAACACGCCCTTGAACGCGGGATAGTTTCGGTATTTCGAGACTTCGGCGACAAACTCCTTGTCAAGTTCGGTTTTTTCCTCTTCGGTAAGGTCGCAAAACGCCTTTTCGTCGCCGTTGCCGAGCGAAACGTACTTGCCGAACGAATACATTGTCGGCAGGTAATAAATTCCGTACTTCTCGCAAAGTTCGAGGGTTTTAACCTGCGTTTCTTCCCTTATGTCGTAGCCGTAGCCGAAAATTCGGTTTATGCCCGCCTCTTTCAGGGCTTTGAAAACCTCGTCCGTGAGCCTCGACGGGAACGGCAGGTCGTCGTATTTGCCCGTAGGGGCACAAAATATTGCCTGTATAAATTCTTTCATGGTTCTTATGACGGGCATAGCGGTTTTATATTTTTTCAGATATGAAGCCCGTTTTCAACGAAATTATAACACACATTTGAAAATTCGCTTTGCTATTTTTAGTTTACTTTTTGCTTTTTTTAGTCAAAATTAAAAAATTACCGCGTCGGAAATACGCGATAATTACTGATAAATTTAATCATTTAAAGCCCCTTTTACCTTTAAATTGTATTTTGTGAAAATTTTTAACGCCGCTATTGACAACGAGGAAGTGAAATAGTATAATAAGGCTATGAAAGACAACGAAAATAAGAATTTCACAACCAATAACGGACTACGCGGCGGCGAAATTTCCCGCGAGCAGAACGCCGCCTCTCACGACTTTTTCCCGAGCGTAAAAAGAACGCGGTCTTACGCGATTTTAAAAGCGGAAAAGGATTTCACGTTTCATATATGGACGAGACCGTCGTCTTTTTACCACTCTCACGAGAATTATATCGAGATTTTCATAGTGACCGAGGGGAAAATAGTTCACCATTTCAACAAGCAGCAAACGGTTATGAAAACGGGCGACGCCTTTATCGTTTTTCCGGGGCAATACCACAAACACAGCCCGTATAAAAACTACTCGTCTCAGCACGTAAACCTTACCTGCAACCCCGAGTTTGCGAGCAACATTTTAAAATTGTATTTCGACGAGGATAAGCCGACTTGCGAAAAACAACTCGTTCACTTAAACACGAATTCCTTTCAGACCGTTCTGAATTATCAGAAAATGATACTCGAATCGCCCGACGATTCCACGCAAAACGTAATTTTAAAGGCGTTTATTTCGTTTATTATCGGACTGTTTTACATCAAAGAAGATCAGACGGAAATGCCCGATTGGCTGAAAGAATTTATACGAAAACTGAACAACGTGAATTTAAGCAACGATTTTAAAATATCCGAAATTTACAACGTTTCCAACTACTCGCAGACCACTTTGTGCCGTGAATTTAAAAAATACACGGGCAAAACGCTCGTGTCGTATATAAACGATTTGAAATTGAATTACGCCCGCAGTCTTTTGAAAAACACGACCTTCCCGCTGTGGTCGATAGCGAACGCGGTCGGGTTTACCTCGCAGGCTCATTTTACTCGGCTATTCAAAGAGCGTTACGGCATAACGCCTTTACAATTCCGCAAAAATTAGTTTTAGATTTTCTCATATATCGTAGGGGACGGCGACTTTAAAGCGACGTCACGCTTATCACAATTATTGTAGGGGACGGCGCCTCGACGTCCCGCCTTGCGAAATAATATGAAATACAAAAAATAAGACGCTCACTTGACGTAAGCGTCTTATTTTTTACAATTATATCCATTATTCGATTGATTTTGTTTTTACTCGACTATCCACTTTATTTCCATCGGTTTAAGTTCGATAATCGACTTATTGCCCGACTTATCGTAAAATTCCGTGACTTGCTTTTCCTTACTGTTGTTGACTATCGCGTACTTTCCGCTCGCCTCGTAATAGTTACATTCCGTGTTTACGTTAGTCGAATAGCAAACGTTCAGATCTTTGTTCGCCGCCCAACACATCGCCTTATATAACAGTCTCGAATTTTCAAAACTATACGGTATGCCCGTAATATAGAAACTTCTGCCCTTGCCGTATTCGTTGACCGCCATTTTTACTTCGCCCACGTTTACGTTGCGTTTGAATCTGTCGGAGAAAGCAATATCGAGAACTTTCGTTCCGCCAAGAGCGTAGATATTCTTTTTGTCCTCGCCGTAGTCGAACGATTTTACGCCGTCGGTCAGTTCGTGTTCAACCTTTTGAATATTGTACTTATCGTTGGAAAGCGTATAACCAACCTCTTCGTCGACGCCTAAAACGTCCGCAAGTTGGAAATATCTGCCGTTCGCTTCGCATGCCGTCGGCTCGCCTATTCCTATAAAACCGCCGCCGTTATACACGAATTTCCTTATAGCCGTCTGCAACTTCTCGTCAAGCCATTCTTTACCGCCCGAGAACGCCGTGTACGCGTCGCCCGCGTTGATAAGTACGTCTATATGTTGATTAACGCCGTTTTTCACATCGTCAAAGGTTAAAAACTCGATATCCACGGGAAGCCCCGAAATCGCCTCTAATATCCCCTGATATGAATAAATCTGCTGATACCAAAGTTCGTGAGCGACCATGTGACTCATCCAACTTCTCTTTTTGCCCCATGCGTTCAGAAGTCCGACTTTCAATCTGCAATAAGGCTTTTTATTGTCTATCGCGTCGTAAATCGTTCTGAATTCGTCGGCAATCTCCGCGACTCTGTCAACGAACTTCGGGAACTTAGCCGCAAGCGACAAATAACCGCCGAAGCCCATTCTGTCGATAGGCTTACGCATAATCGCCCTTCTTGCTGTCAGCCAATTCTTGTTGAGTTCCGCAACCGCCCCGTCCTCGTTGCCGTCAAAGAAGGTATCGGGGAAGAAATAAGGCAAAAATCTGCCTTCGTGGTATTTTACGTGCGGTATTTCGGACAACATTCTTACGGTAACGCCGCCGCCGACCGAACCGACGACCGCGTCGAGATTCATATTTTTGAAATGCTCGCCGTAAGGCTCGCTGCCTATCCAATCGTCGCCCAAAAACATCATCGCTTCCTTGCCGTGTTTATGGCAGATTTCGACGAGTTCGCCGATAATTTTGCTTACGAACCTCTCTACGAAGTCCATATATTTAAGAAATTTTTTCGTCGGATTTCTGAAACAGTTGTTATAATAGCCGCTGTCCACGAAGTCCTCCGCAACAAGTTTTATACCGCTTTCTTTTTCGAACTCTTCCATCAGAACAGGGTTCGCGGTCTGAGCGTAACCGAACCACTCGACCTGTCTCTCCTTTCCGAGGTCGTTGAAGATAAGGGTGAACTGATAGAGGAAAGTCGTAAATCTCACCACGCTCGTGTCGGGGTTTTCCTCGCACCACTGTTCCATGTGTCTTTTAACGTATTCTCTCGTCTCGGGGAACGCGGGGTCGTAAGTGAGTTGCTTTTCGCAAGTCCATTCGTTCGTGAGATAATTATAAATCTGCACGGGGTGCCATGTCACTCTCGCGAGGAAAGTCACCGTATATTCGTGGAAAGGAATTGCGTTTTCAACCGTAACAAGCCCGCTAATCGTGTTATAGCCCCACTTTTCGTGTTTAATGCCCGTCGTTCTGTCGTAGACTTCCCAAAGGTCGATATAGGAATAATCGGGGTCGAACTCGTCTTTTAAAAACCCTTTCATTATCTCGATTTCGAGCGTTTTGCCCGTCGCTAAATTACGGTTTGACAGCAAGAAAATCCTCTGAGCCTCTTCGGGGTGCTGTCTCGCCCACTCGTTATCGCCCCTCACGACGAAATAGGTGTTGTACACCTTCCCGAATTGCCTCGGGTTTTCGGGAAGCCTCGTTCCGTCGCAATCTCTCACGGCGTCCGCTCCCCATTTTTTCGCTATAATCTTAGTTCCATCTACAAAACTTTCGTCCGTAGGAATAGTAAATCTACCCTTAGTCTTCATACCGTGTCTCCTCATAAAAACGGTCGGAACGATTTACAACGATACCCGAGCCGTCATCGCGTTGATTATATCATTTTTTTATAGTTTATTCAAGCGTTTATTTACTGTTTTTTAACTGTTTTTATTTCGTTTTTAGCCATTCTTTTGTTATCTGTATATCAAGTCCATTTTGTACCGAACAAAAAAAAGGACTGCCGCGTTCGTTTACGCCACAGCCCGTGATATTTTTTATTTAGTTTTAAATTTTTTCCGTCAAG
>CALGVF010000233.1 GCA_937920115.1 uncultured Clostridia bacterium | reverse complement strand
GACAATTCCGCCCGAGCGTTTCGCGGCGGCTTTGAACGCCGTGCTCCCCGATGAAGTGAAGGTTCTCGAAAGCGATAGGGTTGCGGACGATTTCAACGCGAGGTTTTCGGCTAAGAGAAAAACATATCGCTATAAAGCGTACTCGTCGAGATTTTCTCACCCCCTCAAAGACAGGTATTCCGTGTGGATAGACCACGAGGTCGATTGCGAAAAAATGAAAGAGGCGGCGAAGCGGTTTATAGGCGAACACGATTTCAGGTGTTTTCTCGCCGCCGATTCCGACGTCGAAAGTACGGTGAGAACGATTTATTCGGCGACGGTCGAAAGATGCGGCGAGGATATAGCGTTTACGGTCGAGGGGAACGGATTTCTGTACAATATGGTGAGGATAATGGCGGGAACGCTGATTGCAGTCGGCGAGGGGAAAATCACGCCCGAGGACGTGGACAAAATACTTGACGGAAAGGACAGAAAACTCGCGGGAAAGACTATGCCCGCAAGAGGTTTGACCCTTCTGAGCGTTTTTTATGAATAATTTTGATATTTCCGCGTAAAAACGCTTGACAAATTTTTTCATATTTTGTAATATATTTTGGCAAATCGCACGGGCGTATGCGTATATATAATACGCTCGCGTGTATGGAGAAGAAAAATTCTATCGGACGAACTAGCCCCTCGAAAGGTGATTTTTCCTCGAAAAATAAAAAATTCGGAGATTTTCAGATGAAGACTTATATGGCAAAAAGCCAGACGGTAGAAAGAGAATGGTATATCGTCGACGCCGAGGGAGTATCTTTGGGAAGACTTGCTTCGCAGGTCGCTTCCGTACTTCGCGGCAAGAACAAGCCCACGTTCACCCCGAACGTTGACTGCGGCGATTTCGTTATAATCGTAAACTGCGACAAGGTTGTTTTGACGGGAAAGAAACTCGAACAGAAGTTCTACACTTATCACACGGGATATATCGGCGGTTTAAAGCAGATACCTTATTCGAGAATGATGGCGGAGAAGTCCGACCTTGCGGTATACGAAGCGGTAAAGGGAATGCTTCCTAAGGGAAGACTCGGCAGACAGATGCTCACCAAACTCCGCGTATACAAAGGCGCAGAGCATAATCAACAGGCTCAACAGCCCAAAACGCTCAACATAGAGAGATAATCGGAGGATAAGTTATTATGGCAAAAGCATCGGTAAAGAAAAAGGTTCAGTTCTGGGGAACGGGAAGAAGAAAGAGCGCTATTGCGAGAGTAAGGCTTATTCCCGGCGGCAACGGAACTATCACGATTAACGACAGAAGCATCGACGAATATTGCGACCTTGACACGTTGAAACTTATAATAAGACAGCCCCTCGTACTCACGGGAACGGAAACGGCATACGACGTATTCGTAAACGTAACGGGCGGCGGCTTCACGGGACAAGCGGGAGCGATTCGTCACGGAATATCGAGAGCGCTTTTAGAGGCTCAGCCCGAACTTCGCGCGGTTCTCAAAAAAGAGGGATACCTCACGAGAGACCCGAGAATGAAGGAAAGAAAGAAGTACGGCTTAAAGAAAGCAAGAAAGGCTCCGCAGTTCTCGAAGAGATAATTTTATTATCGAGGCTTCGGCTATGCGTCGAAGTTATCGGGAAAAGACGAACGACAAATACGACCGAGACCTTTTTGGTCTCGGTCTATTTATAAGTATAATGGTAGCCCTCAACCGAACCCGTTTTGTTGCGAGAAGTTATAAAAAAGAAAGAAACGACGGGAAAAACGATTGACAAGCGGCATAAAAAATTGATATAGTAATAAAGGCGAGCGGACATGGCGAAATTGGCAGACGCGTAAGATTCAGGTTCTTATGGGGCGACTCGTGCAGGTTCAAGTCCTGTTGTCCGCACCAAAGCAAAAGGAGAGGCTGAGCCTCTCCTTTTGCTTTGGTGCTAATACTTAAAAATAGGGCTTGAACGGGTGGGAAGTCGCATTGTAGCGGGTGGCAGAACTTGAAGAAAGAACAATGCGACCAAACAGCCGATGAAACGGCTGTTTGCCACCCCGTCCGCGAAAGCGAGCATCGCAAAGTTGGGATGTGTGAAATTATTTGCAAAGAATGTGCAAGAGGAAAAGCAAAAGCGAGCGGAACAGAGTCCTGTTGTCCACAATGCCTCT
>CALGVF010000232.1 GCA_937920115.1 uncultured Clostridia bacterium | reverse complement strand
TCGGTTTCGCCGTCGTCGTCGGTATCGTCAAACCCGAGAATCACGCCGCTGCCGCTGCTCGTACCCGTTTTAGTAACGCAATGCACTTCGATTACGGACGGTCTGATTTTTTCGACCACCTTCGCCGACTCGGACTTTTCGAGTTCGACCTCGGAATAGTCGATATTGAAATTTGCGTTTATCGTAGACTCGTTAGACGGATTTTGTACCGTAGACTCGCTTGTAGTCTCTGAATTTCCCGTAGAAGCGGACGAACTATCGTGAACGAAGAAGCCGCCCGAGCAGGAGGTCTGAACCAATATCATGGCGAACGCCATAATAAAGCAAACGAAAACCTTACCGAACTTACTCATATATAATTCACCTCTCGGTCGATACTGTTTTTAATGCGAAGCCCATACCGAAGAATATACCGACTGACAATAAAAATATCATTTTTAATAATGATACAACCTTATTATTATTCTGATATGTTAAATAAATAACAAAAAAGTGAAATTTTCACAGAGAAAAACCTATTGACAAAAATTTTTCTCTAAAATCATACATCACCTTTTTGCAGACATTCTCTCATAAGGCATTTTTCACCGTCGCATTTATATAAGTACCCACAATAAAGAATCATAAGCGGACAATACTTTTCAGAGTCATTCACACATAAAGCCAACGCCTTTTCCTTATTAAATACTTTTTTTGTTGTCTCGCTATAATTTGCAAACAAGCAAATATCACAGTTATTATTTTCACACATTCGCGGCACAAAATCAAACGATACGTCAAATTGCTCGGGATACCCTGTTTCTATTTTTTTGTTTTCGTATACTTCGCGTAAAAGTTTCCCTAATTTACCGCTATGTTTTGTCGTGAGACATTGGCGGAATAATGTGTTTTCGTTCCATACGTCGCCGGGCAATTCTATGTATTTGCAAGCGGCATTATCTTCGGTAAATAGAAATTTTACCGCTTCGCTTTCCTTTAATTCTACTGTTTCACTTTTACGTAAACTTTCCAAGCACCCTTTTAACATCTTTTTAAACTGTTCGTCTTTAAGATAGTCTCTTAAAGCACACCATACCCTTTTCATTGGGTCATAGCAAACCTCTGTTTTGTAAAACTTATCGAGAATGCCTTTAAATTCCTTGCTGTTATTAAAGGTTTCCTTTATGTTGTTATATCTAATCTTTGCTAATTCCTCAAATTTATTTGAAACAAAGTCAATTATACTTTGTTCATTAGTCTTTTTATCTTCATTATTATTTTTATTATCACCATTTTTATTGTTATTTTGTTTTTTTACACATTCAAAATATTTAACATCTTTGCCACCCTTACTATCTTTAAAGTTGCAACTGAGACGATATAAGGCATACGCAATAGATTTAACGTAATACTCTGTTTTATTAACCTCGACTTCTATTTTGTCTACCGCATCTATTGCCATTGAAATATATTTCACAAAAGAATACCCATACTCATCATTTGCAAGAGTATAAAGCGTGTATAGAATTGAAAGATAATCCGTAGTATAAAATCTTGATTTAAATGTAATATAATCTTCATCTGTCAGATTATCGCCTCGATAATACTTTTCAAGTCTCTCTTTACACACTCTACTTATTTCGCTATATTTTTTTGACGATGAAAACGTATATCCTTCGTCTCCGTTTTTTCTGAAAAATGTATCTGTCGACGGATAAAAGTAACTCATATCCTTATGTTTTGTATACTCTTTTACCGCATCAGAAAAAACCGCTCCACCCTTCTCCCATATCACGCGATAGTCTATTTGTCTGTTCGTAATATAACAAAGCCAATGCGTTAAAAGAGTTTCATCATCACTCAAACCTTCTTCACATGAGCAATTTATTAAATTTTCCTCTTTATGTTTTTCACCGTTGCATTTCCAACGTATTCCGTCAAGAAAATTTACTATCTTGAACTTTTCTTCAAATTTCTTCTCTTTGGAATAATCATACTTTTCTGTCTTTCCCATCTTGTTCACCTCTCAAAATTTATCTTCGGTATTACTATAATTTTACCTGACATTCGGCATATTGTCAATCCTTTGTACGAATGTTACCCATCTAAACTTATCAAACAAATTAAGAGTTCATTTGATTTTCAAAGCCTGCGATATTTTCGTAAATTTATAAATTCGGGCAATATAAAAGGTTGCAAACGTTTTGCTTGCAACCCTCTCGGCTTCGCTTCCAAAAGCGAAGCCGTTATAATTCACGTCTTACTCCCGAAAGCATTGCCATATCTAAACAACAAAACCTTTTTATTTCAAAAATTCGCCTCGATGATTTTACTCAAATATCGAATTTTGATTTTGTTGACAATATTACTTTGCCTCGTTTAAGACTTTTTATTCATTCAGCCGAAAAAATTTTAAATAATAATATTATGACGGCTATATTCCTCTGTGCGTTTTTGTCCCCTATCGGCTTGACTTCCATTTCATTCCGTCAACCCACTTCCCCCGAAGGAGGAAGCAAACATCGTTACAACTTTTCCGCTTCAACGAAGGAATTTACTCCCGAAGGAGGAATCGTTGATATGTTACGACTTCCGTTTGCATCTAAAAATGAGGTCGGTCTGAATTAAAATCAGTCCTCTTCTTCCTCTTCGGGAAGGTCTACGTTGTGATATACGTCCTGTACGTCGTCGTTGTCCTCGAACGCTTCAAGCATTTTCTCAAACGTTTCGAGTTGATGCTCGTCCAACGTAACCTTGTCGTTCGGTATCATCATCGTTTCCGCTTCGATAAACGTATATCCCTTGTCTTCGAGATATTTTCTGACCGCCGAGAAATCGGACGGAGCGGTCCTTATTTCGTAGGAATCGTCGCAGGTTATAACGTCTTCCGCTCCCGCTTCCAACGCGACTTCCATCATGGTGTCTTCGTCTAAATCGACCGTTCTTTCGACGACTATTACGCCCTTATTCGCAAACATATACGAAACCGAACCCGTAGTTCCCATATTTCCGCCGAATTTCGAGAAAATATGTCTTACGTCGCCGCCCGTTCTGTTCTTGTTGTCCGTCAAAGTAGCGACCATAACCGCGCTGCCGCCTACGCCGTAACCCTCGTAAGTGAGGTTTTCGTAGTTCACGTTGTTGAGTTCGCCCGCCGCTTTCGCGATACTTCTTTTAATGTTATCGTTGGGCATATTCGCCGCTTTCGCCTTTGCGATTACGTCCGCGAGTTTACTGTTGGTGTACGGGTCGGGGTTTCCTTTCGCAGCAACCGCTATTTCTCTGCCGATTTTGGTGAAAATTTTACCCTTTACGGCGTCCGTTTTAGCCTTTTTGTTTTTTATATTCGCCCATTTGCTATGTCCTGACATATTTTTCTCCTTTTTTATCCGATTATTTTCCGCATTTGCCCTTTGTGAGTTCGTAAAGCACAACCGAGAACGCCACGCCCGCGTTAAGGCTTTCGACCTTGTCCGTCATTGGCAATTTCACGACTTCCGAAGCGGCTTTTTTCACCTCTTCGCTGAGTCCGTTAGCCTCGTTGCCGACCGCTACGCAAAAATTCCCCTCGACGTTATACCCGAACACGTTTTTCCCGTTCATATCGCACGCTAAAATTTTTACGCCGTCAAAAACTTCGCCTAAATCGTCCGCGGTTATAAAATGCAGTCTGAGCGAGTATATTCCGCTCATAGACGAACGAACCGCTTTCGGCGAATAAGGGTCGCAACAATTCAGAAGATACGCGTCCTTAACCCCTACGGCTACACACGTTCTCTCTATCGTACCCATATTCCCCGGGTCGGAAATTCCGTCGAGAAGAGCGGATACGCCCTCGGGCTTCGTTATTCCGAAGTCCTCTTTTTCGAGTTCGGCGACAACCCCCTGCGGAGTCTTGCAATCGCTCACATACTTTAAAATTTCTTCCGTGACCGCTATCGCTTCGCTTAAATCTATATCCGCGACCGATTTTCCGAGTTCTTCAAGCCCCTCTTCCGTTCCCATAAGCCGAACGACTTTTTTACCCGCGGCATAAGCCTCGCGAACCATTTTAAAGCCCTCGACTATATACGTTCCGCGTTCGTCACGGTATTTCTTTTCTTTGAGCGACGAAAGTTCCTTCACCGCTTTGTTGTTTCTGGAAGTTATAAGGTCTTTCATTTCCCGCTATGTCAGACAAAAATAATACGAACCGTGGTCTGACGTTGTATTTTGAATATTAACCGATTCGCGAGCCTTGTCTTTACCTGAACGTCAGACTTGCTTC
>CALGVF010000231.1 GCA_937920115.1 uncultured Clostridia bacterium | reverse complement strand
GAATGACGGCAGTAAATCGACTACGGTTTTCTCTTTATGTCCGTTTGCGGGAATGGTTGTCTGAGCGACCGTCACCGTATCGCATACCGAGCAGTGTTTACCCTCGGTTAAACCCGTTTCGGTACAAGTCGGAGCGACTGCTTCGTCTATAACTTCCGTATGTCCTTTTGCGGCAACCGTTTCTTGTTTGGTTAATACCGTTTTACATACCGAGCAATGTTTACCCTCGGTTAAACCCGTTGCCGTACAAGTCGGAGCCACCGCTTTGTCTATAACTTCCGTATGTCCTTTTGCGGCAACCGTTTCTTGTTTGGTTATTACCGTATTACAAACCGAGCAATGTTTACCCTCGGTTAAGCCTGTTGCCGTACAAGTCGGAGCCACCGCTTTGTCTATAACTTCTGTGTGTGGTAATGGTGGGATGTCTTGCCGCATGCCGAACAGTATTCTCCCATAGTCCAACCGTTATCGGTACAGGTTGCTTCTCTTGCTTTTTCTATGATTATGTTTTTGTGGCTTTCTTTCCATTTCGCGGTAAATACTTTATCTCCTGTGTCGGTTGCGGAAATTTGCGTTACTTTCTTTCCGCTTTCGTTATACCAACCTTGGAATGTAGAACATTGTTTCGTCCAATTTGTGGGAAGGGTTTTTGCCGTACCGTAAGTGTACGAAGTGAGATCCGTACCGCTTCCGCCGTCTCCGTTAAGAGTAACCTTGTAGGTGTTTGGCTCGAAAGTTGCGGTGAGAATATACTTCTTATCTACTTTAATGCTTTTTCCTAATGTATCTTTGGGGTAAGTTGTACCGTATTGGTCTTTGTATCCCGTAAATGTATAACCTTCTTTTTTTATGGTTATATAGGGAAGCAGAGAAGCCAAATCTCCATACCTGTATAAGTATTTCTCGGGAAGGGTTGTTGCTTCGTTGTTTGTTAAAAGGTATGGATCTCCGCCGTTTGCATCAAAGGAAACGCTGTAATACTTCAATTCCGCGTTGCTGATTCCGTTTAGCGTGTTTATTATAACGCCTGTTTTTTCCCATGTTCGGGTCAAAGTTCCGTTTTCGTCTTTTATGCAGTCCCATACTTCATAATCTTTTACGCCGAGTCCGTCTCTGAAATTATTGCTTTTCATTCCCGCAGAGAAAACGCCGTTTGAGCCGGATAATTCGCTTCCGGGAAAGGTGGCTCCGATGTTGGAGAGCCTTATACCTCTTGAAGTTGCGGGCATATCGTCTTCGGTTACGACAACCCTTACGGAAGTTTCTATAAGACTTACGGAAATCTCGCAGATGGCTTCTATTCGATTAGTGTATTTGCTGCCGTATTGTTTTTCAACCCAAAAACCGAAATAATCGGTTGTTGTAACCGTGGAGTTCGTTGTATTTCGGTAAAGGTATTCGGGGTTTTGGGTGTGATCGTTAGGGGTTGTTGTCCCGTTCATAAACGAGTTCCCGTCTGATTGACTGCCTATTGAGGTACTGCTCGCAATTTCCGTTCCTATGCTTAAACCTCCGAAGTTAGCCTTTGAAACTTTTGTGGCAGATTCGCAAGTGAAGGCCGTCCCTGTAAGAATTGTCTCCATTTGGGAGATAGTTTTATTCCTCATTTCGCCGAAGTAGAGAATCTGAGCACATGCGTCTGCCGTGGCTTTTGTGCTTTCTACATACCTTTTGACGTCGTATTTGAAAGAATAATTTACGTAGTACGTGGTCATAGCAGGGACTTTTACGGTGACGGGTATCACCATAAAGTACAATTCGGAATTATTATTAGATGCTGTCGTTATCGTATATTTTCTGCCGTTATCGATACTCGACGTGGAGTAATCGCCTGTAAAACTTTTGGGCGTTGATGAGCCGTATTTTAATGTTGTAATATTTTCGTCGGATATAGCATATCCATACACTTTTGAGACGAGACCGGTTTTAGGGGCACCGACGGTGACTTTCTCGTCGTATACAGTGTTCGCCGCCGCTTCGGCTTTATTCGGTTTCAGCGAAAAAAAGAACACGCCGAAACAAAAGCACAAAAAAAGCGACAGACAAAAAATCGAAATTTTTTGCTTTTTCATTTAAAATTCCTCCAAATTGATATTGACAACGATAGAATATCATTGTACAATAAAAGTGTAACGCGTTCACCTATGAACGAATCAAGAGTTTTAAGAGGTTTTATGAAAAAAACGGAAAAAAATTTATTTCAGATTACCGAAGTTTCTAAGGCTTGCGGCATATCGAGAAGCACGATTATGCGTATGGAAGAAAAAGGACTTTTGAAACCGACTTACGTTTCGCCCGACAGCGGAAGACGGTATTACGACAATTTCAGCGTAGCCCACATTTTACAGATAGGAAAACTGCGTTCTATGGGGCTTACAAACGCGGAAATAATCAAATATTATTCGGACGGCGGGAAGGTTTCGGATATTCTGCCGTCGCTCGAAGCGAGGCTTTCCGACCTTCAAAGAGGAGTAGAGGAATTTCGGTTGCGTTCTTCCGATTCGGGCGGCGAGTTGGTTAGCGAAATGATTTTGCCCGAAGTGTATTGTATGGTAAAACGTTGTACGGGGCTTACGATTCAGGATAAATACAACGAAATGTTTACTTTCTATACCGAATGTGTAAAAAAAGGTTACGAACTGTCAGACGAACCGCTTTTCTCCGTTGAGGAACGTATAGATTTTATGAACGGACATATAGGAAATACGCCTTACCCGTTTTCGGTATGCGTACCCGTTAAAGACAAAACGATAAAAGGCGTGGATCGTCTGGCAGCGTGTCGTGTGCTTTCGGTTGTATATTACGGCGACTACGGGAATTCGGCAAGGTGTTGGCTGAAACTCGGAAGTGAATTGAAGGCTCGTAATTTAAAGCCCGTCGGGTTTCCGAGGGCGTTGGGAATAGTTGCTCCGTACACGGGCAAAGAGATGGACGCGTCGCGGTATTGTTCGCGGCTTGCCGTTCCGATAGTTGAGAGATAATGACGATACAGACTATACGGACTACACAAAACGTTGACAACTCGGAAATTAAATAAAGTTGACAACTTGGAAATTAAATAAAAAAGTCTCCCCTTGCTCAGGGGGAGGCTTTTTTCGGCTAAACAAAAAGGTCGTAAAAGTACTCGTTGTATTTGCAACCCTTTCGTCTCTGAGGAGTTTCGGGACGTCGGGGCGCCGTCCCCTACGGCAAAA
>CALGVF010000230.1 GCA_937920115.1 uncultured Clostridia bacterium | reverse complement strand
CGGCGGTATTTGTCCGATATGCGGAAAACCGACGATTACCTTAAAGAGGGGAATAGAAGTCGGTAACATATTCCAACTCGGACAGAAGTATACTAAGTCTATGAATATGACGTACGTAGACAAAGACGGCGAGAGAAAGAACCCGATTATGGGTTGTTACGGAATAGGAGTCGGCAGACTCTGCGCCTCTATCTGCGAGGAACAACACGACGCTTACGGTCCTATATGGCCTATGCCTATCGCTCCGTGGCAGGTTGAAATTTGCTGTTTGCAGTCGGAGGACGAAAAAGTCAAAGCCGTTTCCGACGAACTTTACAAGACTCTTTCCGATGCGGGAGTGGAAGTCCTTTACGACGACAGAGACGTAAGGGCGGGCTCTATGTTTGCCGACGCCGACCTCTTCGGCGTGCCGATAAGGGCGGTCGTAAGTCAGAAGACCTGCGACAGAGGAGTCGTTGAAATTTCTTACAGAGACAAGTCCTTTAAAGGCGACGTCCCCATGGGCGAAGCCGCTAAGGATATCGAGAGAAGAGTAAAGGAATTACTCGATAAGTACAAGGCGTAAAACAAAGCGGAAAACAAGGCGTAATTATTATGGCGGGCAAAGCGAAAAAAAGAGAAAATTTCTCATATAACCCCAACAGGTTCAACGCTCTCGACGGCGGAATATGCTATCTCGTTATTCTCACCGTATTTTTCTTCCTGCCCTACCTTGTGAAATATACTTGCCGAAATCTTCTTCTTTCCGCCTATAATTACGACACGTATTTGTATCTGATATTGAATTTGCTTATTTCGCAATCGGCTATATTTTTGGTCGCTCTGATATTCTCCGCGGTGAGAAAAGTCAACCCTTTCAGGGGCGGCGGCTACGAAGCGAAGAAAGACGGCGTTCAGATTTTAATGTCGGTAATGCTGATTATGGGCGTAATGCTCACGTTCTATTACGTTCACATGCAGTTCTCGGACGACGCGGAATTTATATTCGGTTCGTCGTCGGGAATAGAACAGCATTTATCGCCGCTTGCGGGACTGTATATGCTAATATACGTTATCGCGATTTCGGTACTGCCCGCTATCTGCGAAGAGATGCTTTTCAGAGGGGGGGTGATGCGTGGTCTCGAACAGTTCGGCGGAATTACCGCCGTAATAGTTTCGTCTCTCGCGTTTTCGCTTATGCACGGCAATTTTTCGCAACTGCTTCTTCAATTCATAGGCGGCGTGGCGATTGCTTCGGCGGTTTCCGTAACCTGTAACTATTTAGTCGGTTCGGTAATGCACTTTACCAATAATTTGTTTGCGGTGATTTACGGAATTCTGATATACGACGACGGCTCGGCGGGAATACTATTCGCGACCGTGAACAAAGCCGTGGACGGCATGCTTATTATTATAGGCGTTTCGTTCCTTGTCGTCAGTATCGTTTATTTTATGAAACTTGCGTTCGATAATCAGAAAAAGAGTATCTCGGGCGAGGAAAAAGTCAATAAATACGAAAAACGCGAGTTTTACCGCGTGAAAGAAAACGGCAGGGAGTACTTGCTCGACTGCCATGTCAAAGCCGAATTGAAGCCGAGAGGCGAGAACGACGGAAAATTGTTCTATATCGGCGGGAAGTACAGAAAGTTAAACGCAAAATCGCCGTTTGTAATATCGGTAGTCGTTTTTTCGGCGGCGTTTTTATTTGCGATAATTCAGTTATTTGTGTAGGTGATTTATGATATATACTATTTTAACCATCATTTATAATTTCTTTTATGCTATTAAAGAAGTATTGTGCGATATGTGGAATCAGCAGATAACGGAAGGTGAGGATTATGGATTAACAGCCGATCCGTCCGACCTTGTTTTTTCGTCGAGCGGCGTGTTTACTTATCTTGGGATAATATTAGGCGTGATGCTCGGCGTATACGTCATATATTACCTTTTCCGTTCGTTCGGTCTTTACAAAATGGCTAAAAACAGAGGGTTGGAAAAACCGAAAATGTGTTTTGTTCCGTTTTATGCTTTTTTTATGGCAAGTAAACTCCGTTCGGACTGCAACGCCTTTAAAAATCATAAACCTTACCCCATAATCGCGGTTTCTGCGATAGGCTTATATATTTTGCTTTCGCTTGTTACCGATTCGGTATTTTCTATAAGAATCATGGTAGATATTGCAAATCAAGGCAAAATCACGGCTGAAATGTTCAGCGATTCTGCTAAAGCAGCGGGCGTTCTTACCGATATTATGGGAGTTGCAAGGACTGTGTATGTAGTTCTTATTGCAATGATATTCTTCGATATTTTCAGAACATACAGTCCGTTCAGAGCGAAAACACATCTCGTTTTGTCTGTTATTTTTAATATAATTCTCGGAACGCCGTTGCTTTACGGTCTATTCGTATTCTCTTTGAGAAACGCCAACGCCGTGAACTACGACGAAGTTCTCGAAAAACGCAGAATTTATTACGGCTACGGCGGTGGATATAACCCTTACGGAAACAATAATAACGGCGGTAACTTCAATAATACGAAAACGGACGATAAAGCGGACGACCCGTTCGACGATTTCAGCGATAAAAACGGAACGAACGGAACAAGCGGTTCTTCGTCCGACGACCCGTTCGCAGACTTCGGTTCGGATAGTTCGGCTTCGACCTATAACTACGGTAAAAAAGACGATAACGGCGGCAACGACGACGATTCCGATTCGTTGTTTTAAGATATGAAAAGCGATACCATTGCGGCGATTTCCACCGCCCCCGGAGTGGGCGGAGTCGCCATTATAAGAATAAGCGGAAGCGACTCTCTCGCTATCGCCGAAAAAGCGTTCAGACCGCTCGGGAAAACGGCGGTTAAAGACTTCGAGCCGTATAAAATGTACGTCGGAGAAATAGACGGCGGCAGTTTTACAGACTTTGGAATGTGCGTTTTTTTCAAGGGTCCCAAAAGTTATACGGGCGAAGATATGGTCGAGTTGCACTGTCACGGCGGCTACGCGATTACGAGAGGTATATTAAAACGCGTTTTTGAACTCGGAGCGACCCCCGCGACGAGAGGCGAATATACTAAAAGGGCGTTTTTAAACGGCAAAATGAGCCTTTCCTCGTGCGAGGGGTTAATCGATATGATTAACAGCGAAAGCGTGGGCGAGGTCAAAGCGGGTTATTACCTTTACAGGGAAAAACTCAACGCTAAAATAAAGGAAATGCAAGGCGAACTTACATACGCGTTGGCTTTTATAGAGGCGGGCTGAAATTTTTTCCCAGAGGGGGGAAACAGAAATAATTTCTATT
>CALGVF010000229.1 GCA_937920115.1 uncultured Clostridia bacterium | reverse complement strand
TTTTCGCCATACATACGGGTAAATTCCCGTAACCCATACTCTCGATTTTTAAAATCTGCTTCTCGGCGACTTGCGTAAACGACACTCCGTCGCCGCCGTAAATCTTCTTTACAACCGCTTCTATTTTCTCTTTTACGGGTATATCGAGCGGATAGGCGAACGTAAAATCGCCTTTCTCTTCGTCGCAAAGCCTTACGACCTCTTTCGCGAGCTCTTCGCCGCCCTCGCCGCCTTTCGCCCATACTTCGGAAAGTCTTACGTTTACGCCGAGTTTTTTGCACTCTTCTATAACGAGTTCGATTTCCTTTTCGCTGTCGGTCGGGAAACGATTTACCGCTACCACGCAAGGAAGTTTATATACGTTTTTAATATTTGAAACGTGTCTCAAAAGATTCGGAAGTCCGTTCTTTAAAGCCGTTAAATTCTCCTCGTTAAGTTCGGTCTTTTTGAGTCCGCCGTGCATTTTGAGAGCCCTGACCGTCGCGACAATTACTACCGCGTCGGGCTCAAGCCCCGCCGCTCTGCACTTTATATCGAGGAATTTTTCCGCCCCGAGGTCGGCTCCGAAACCCGCTTCCGTAACGACGTAGTCCGAAGTCGCAATCGCCGCTTTCGTCGCTAAAACCGAGTTGCAACCGTGGGCTATATTTGCGAACGGACCGCCGTGAACGAATACAGGCGAACCCTCCAAAGTCTGAACGAGATTAGGCTTCAACGCGTCTTTAAGTAATGCCGTCATAGCACCCGCCGCCTTCAAATCGCCCGCCGTAACGGGGTTATCGTCGTAGGTATACGCGACAATCATTGCCGAAAGTCGCTTTTTCAAGTCCGCAAGCGAGGAAGCGAGACAAAACGCCGCCATAACCTCGGAAGCGACGGTTATCTCGAAACCGTCCTCTCTCGGAACTCCGTTTGCCTTGCCTCCAAGTCCGTCAACTATAAAGCGAAGTTGCCTGTCGTTCATATCGACAAGCCTTTTCCACACTATTTTTCTCGGGTCGATACCGAGTTCGTTGCCCTGCTGAATATGGTTGTCGAGCATCGCCGCAAGCAGATTGCCCGCCGCAGAAATCGCGTGGAAATCGCCCGTAAAGTGCAAATTTATATCTTCCATGGGAACGACCTGAGCGTAGCCGCCGCCCGCCGCCCCGCCTTTTACTCCGAACACGGGACCGAGCGACGGTTCGCGAAGAGCCGCCACGGCGTTTTTGCTTATTCTTCTCAGTCCGTCCAAAAGACCTATCGAAGTTGTGGTTTTGCCCTCGCCCGCAGGGGTCGGGGTAATTGCGGTAACAAGTATAAGTTTACCCTTTTTTTTAGTATTTTTAAGATATTCGAGGTCGATTTTAGCCTTATAATTGCCGTAACGCTCCAAATATTTCAAATCTATACCGCAAGACTTCGCGACTTCCGCTATATCTTTCATCTTGCAACTTTGCGCTATTTCTATGTCCGTTTTCATTGTTTTTCCCTCCCGTCGAGCCGATTTATAGAGTTCGGCGTACTATTTGCATAATCTGATAAAATCGGCGATTCTCTTTATTCCCTCGGTAATTTTTCCCTCGTCCAAGGCGTAGGAAATTCTCACGTATTCGTCCGCACCGAACGCTTCGCCCGGAACGGTCGCCACTCCGTTTTCGGTAATGAGAGCGTCGCAAAATTCTTCCGCAGAATTTATCGCTCTGCCGCCCGAACTCTTTTTACCGAAAGTATCGGAAATTTTCAAAAAGAGATAAAACGCCCCGTGAGGCTTTATGTATTTTATCCCGTTTTCGTCCAAAAGTTCTGTCGCAAGGTTTCTGCGGCGTTCAAATATGCCGTTCATTTCGGCAATAAACGCTTCCGAGTGCTTTTCGTCGGTAAGAGCGGCTAACGCGGCGTACTGAGCAATCGAGTTCGCGCAGGAAGTCATGTGACTTTGAGCCCTCGTCATGGCGTTCGAGATAATTTCGGGGGCGACGCTCCAACCGAGCCGCCAACCCGTCATAGCGTAGGACTTCGACACGCCGTCAACGATTATCGTCCTGTCTCTCATTCCGTCAATCGTGGCTATCGAAACGTGTTTTTCGCCGTCGTATATGAGATTTTTATATATTTCGTCCGATAAAACGAATATTCCGTCGTGTTTTTTTACTACTTCCGCAATTTTTTCGAGTTCGGATTTTTTGTAAACGGCTCCCGTGGGGTTACACGGCGAGTTGAGAATTATAAGTCTCGTATTAGGCGTAATTGCCTTTTCGAGTTCCTCGGCGGTAATTTTAAAGCCGTTTTCTTCCTTAGTTTCGACAAAAACGCTCGTCGCTCCGCAATATTTTACTATTTCGGGATAAGTCACCCAATAAGGCGACGGAATAATCACCTCGTCGCCCTCTTCCGCAAGCGTGGAAACGACGTTATAAATAGGTTGTTTCGCCCCGTTTGCGACAACTACTTCGCTCGCCGAATATTTAAGTCCCGTAGTTTTTTCGAGTTCTCTCGCGACCGCTTCCCGAAGGGGCGTGATTCCCGCGACGGGCGTATATTTGGTTTTTCCATCGTTAAGAGCCTTTATTGCGGCGTTGACGACGAAATCGGGAGTCGAAAAGTCGGGTTCGCCCACTCCGAAATTGACGACGGAAGCCCCGTCGGCTTTCATCTTTTGCGCTTTTGCGGAAATCGCGAGCGTTTTCGACGCCGCCACTCCGCTTACTCTTTTGCTAAGTTTAACGTTCATACCGACTTATTATATACTATTATAGCAAAATTGTCAAGAGCGGTTCTTTTCAAAAAAGTTATACCTTTAATAAGTTTTTCGTTAGCCGATAAAAATATCAACCGAACACGATTTTCAGTAATCACAATCAACCCTGTGGGGTGATTTTATTATCTATAATCGTACGGAAATGCACCCCAAAAGTCAAGCGTTTTCTCAAATTTGTTCGGGCGTTTCGCTTTTACGGCGATTATTTGCGGTGGCGACGGTAAGAACAAACACCTCTTCCGCTCCCGCTTTCTTTAACTTTTCCGCTATCAGATTTGCCGTCGTTCCCGTGGTCATTACGTCGTCAACGAGTACGAGCCGTTTATCTTTTACCGCTTTTCTGTCCGTTACGGCAAAACTGCCGTCGAGGTTTTTCTGTCTGTCTGAGCGAGATTTGCCGACTTGGCTTTCCGTTTCTTTCGTCTTTTCGAGTACGTCAAGAAGCGGCACGCCGCTGAGTTTCGACAGGTTCTCGGCGAGCAGTTCGCTTTGATTGTAACCTCTTCTTTTTAACTTTTTATCGGTCACGGGAACGTA
>CALGVF010000228.1 GCA_937920115.1 uncultured Clostridia bacterium | reverse complement strand
AAACGAAACTGATTTCGGAGACGCAGATAAGCCGTACCCGAGAGGGTTTGTTGCGTTTACGTATGCGGACGGTACGGTGGGTAACGTTTGGTATGCGAGAGTATGTAAAGACGAGGTAAGACTTTTCGTTAAAACAAAAGACGGAGGCTCGAACCTTAACAGTAAAAATCTTGCAAGAGGCGATAAATTCGTAATCAAGAAAGGTTTTGCGATTGCCGCCGACGGAGCGACCGAAGTAAAGGCAGACATTAACTACATTTACACGGGTTCTGCGTGGGTAGAGGGAACGGAACTTCCCGCAGAAGCCGAAGAGTTGGTTCTCGGAGACGTTTCTGCTTTCTATGTTTCGGGTACTCAGATTGAAATCGGTTGTACCGTATTCACGGGCGGCGACGAAAAAGACTTAACCGTAGAAAATGCGGACAAAATAGTTCTTACCGATACGACTGGAAAGACTTACGCTTCAAGTCACAGAAGACAGATAACTTCGAGAAAAGCGTTTAAACTTTATTTCAACAATACGGGTTACTCGTTCGATTCGGCAAAACGCGGAGATAAACTCGTTATAGGAGAAGGCTTCGCTATCAAAGGCGATTACAACTACGTCGTAAAGAGCGATATAACTTACTTGTACACGGGTACGTGTTGGGTTAAAGCGACCGAACTTCCCGCAGAAAAAACGGAACTTAAAGTCAACAGCATTACCGCAGGCGTAGGCGTTTCGGGAGAAAATAAGGGCGACGCTCTCGTATATGTGAATACCGATTCTTCAAGCGACGTAGATAGCGGCAATGCAGACGTTGCGGAACTTCGTAATTTCGTAAGATATACGTTTGCGGGAGAAAAGGTCGTTTACGGCAACGTATGGTTTGCGAGACTCAACAAAGCCGAAGCGAGGTTCTTCGTTCGTCAGAAAAACAACGCGGCGGCAAATATGGCTGTTTCCGACATTGCGAAAGGCGATAAATTTACCGTAAAGAAAGGCTTTTCTATCGGCAACGCCGAAGTTAAAGCGGACGTTACCTACATTTACAACGGTAGCGTATGGGTAAACGAAGAAGATTATATCGACTACGACAGCCTTACCAAGAACGGTATCGTCGCGGACGTAGCCGAAATCACTCTTTATAAGGGCGATAAATTCGTTGTTCCCGCTCTTCATTATTCTTACGAGGAAGAAGTTAAAGTACCCGAAGCAGTAGATGCGAAAGATATTACGGTCGAAAACGAACCCGATATGAACACCGTAAACGAAAACGGTTACGACGTAACGCTTAAAGTCGGCAACTTCTCGCTCATCATAAAGGTTAAAGTCCTCGCGACTACCGATATTTCCGTATCGAATGTTTTTGTTGATACGAGTTGGAATAAAATTCAGGTTGTAACCACAACCGAAAATAACGCAAACGACACCAACGCTCATAAAGAGTATCTCGAATATTTCTCTTATATGAGAAACGGCGTCGAACTTACGATAGACAGTTACGCTATTCTCGGCAAATATTACGGACTCGACGTTTCGATAAACGGCGAAAAACTCGTTTTCGGCGGAGTAAGTACCGTTAAAGTAGGCGATACGCTCACGATTAAGAAAGGACTTCCCGGAATCAACGGCGAAAGACTTGCAAAAACCGTAACTTACGTTTATAACGGCGGTAAATTCGTAGAACTCGTAGAACCCGAAACGTTCGAACTCGCCGAGACTTCGGCGACGGTATTCGTAGGCGTTACGAGACAAATCGTAGTCAGAGACGACGAGAAAGTAACGGCGGTTTACACTTACGTTTCCGATCACCCCGAAATCGCTTCCGTAAATGCATACGGCATTATCACGGGCGTTAAAGAGGGAACCGCGAAAATCACCGTTTCCTACAAGGGCGTTTCCAAAGAAATGACCGTAACGGTTAAGCCCGAACCCGAGAAAACGGGTATCGACATCGTAAGCAATATCGAGGAATATTACGTTCCCGTCTCCACGACGGAAGCCCCGACTTCGTTTACGGGAATGGGTTATACTCTTAAAGCCCGTTACGTTTACGAGGGCGGCGAGTACGGCGAAGAATTCGATATAACCGAAGACCAAATCGGCGAAATCGACTATACGACCGCGGGAAAATACAATCTCACGATAACGGTCGGAACGTTCAAAGCGACCGTAACCGTAATAGTTTACGAATACAAAGAAATAACTTCGTTCAATACGCTCGGCGTAAGCGGTTACGATATAAACGACGACAGAAACGCCGCGGGAACTTGGAACGGACACATGATTATCAGTACTTCCAACGTTTCTACGAGCGTAGGCAATCTTCTTTCTACCGCCTCTTGCGAGGAGATGAGCGAGTATATCGTTTATAATACCGCAGACGGCAAGACTTATTACGGCAAAGCCGATAAGGACAACGAAATCGAGGACAGAATAGGTCTCTGGCAACTCGGAACCAACCTTCTCGTTATGATTAAACCCGAGGGAGCGACCGCGAATCTCGGTTACGGCTCGGAAGACCATTGGAAAACCGACGCTCAGCACCCCTACGTTCCGATTTACAAACTCGGAGACAAAATAACGTTCAAGAAAGGCATGCCGCTTTACGCTTGGAAAGGCGCGGTAGACGGCAGTAAGCCTGTTGAAGGAGCGGGCTGTCTCATCGTCGAAGGATACGTTAAAGAAGATATCGTATACTTCTGCTACGAAGACAACGGAACGAGCAGTCTTTGGATGATTTACAAAGAGTACACCGATTTCACCGTTACGGCTGAAAAGACCATGGCTCTCGGCTCGGCAAGCCCTGCGGGAGCGGTTAAAGTTCCTGCCGACGCTACGACGGGTACGTTCACTTACGTTTCGAGCGATCCTTCTGTGGTTTCGGTAACGAAAGACGGCAATATGCTTGCCGAAAAAGTCGGTACGGCTATCATAACCGTTACTTTGACGGGCGGTAAAGACGCGGACGGCAACTACCTCGATCCTATCGTTAAAACTATCAAAGTCACCGTTAAAAACGGTATCAAGAGCATAAGCGGTAAGATAACCGTAGAAAAAGGCTCGACCGTCAACCTCGGAGACTATGAGATTACCGTTAAGTATTCCGACGGAACGGAAGTCAAGGTTGAACTCAATGACGAAAGAGTAGTTATAGAAGACATCGACACTTCGGTTGTCGGAACGACTACCGCGAACGTTCGCTTCGACGACGGCAACGAACAGAAGAGAGGAACGATTACCGTAGAAGTAGTCGAAAAGACCGAACCCACCCCGTCCGACAGTAGTAGCGGCAGCGGAAGCAAGGGCTGCTTCGGAAGTATCGGAGGACTCGGAGTTCTCGGCGGTCTGACGGCTATCGCGGCGGCTGTCGTAATAACCAAGAAAAAACGCGATAACTAACTTATAGACTTGAATAACACGTTTTCCCCCGCGGCGGCTTGCCGCCGCGGGGGAGATAAAACGGTTTTGTGAAAGGTATTATGATTAAAATAACCGAAATTAAAACAGAATACAAAGTAAATGCTCTCGGCGTAGACGGAAGTCCGCTCATCAGGTGGAAATACTCGGGCTGCGAACAGACTTCGTACAGGCTTAAAGTTCGTCTTTCAGCCGTTTACGGTAAAGGCGAAATCGTCGTTTTCGACAGCGGAGAAGTCGAATCTTCCGATAACTTTTGCAGAGCAGACGGAAGCAAGTTCGAGCGAGGCAAGAGATACGACGTAATTATTTCCTTGAACGGAGAAAAGGCGACCGACGGCGGCGAGTCCTATTTTCAGACGGCGATAATTCGCGAGGACTTCAAAGGCGAGTGGGTAAATCTGCCAGTGAACAGTCAGGGCGGCTCGTCGCTTTACAGGATAAGGGGAAAGTTGGATAAGAAGCCCGTGATAGCGACCGCATACGTTGCGGGCATAGGCTATAACGAATTGTTTATAAACGGCAAAAAGGTCGGCGACGAACTTTTATCCCCCGCAACTTCCGATTACGCCAAGCGCATTTACTATAATACCTACGACGTCACGAATAATCTCGTAGTCGGCGACAACGTTATCGGCGTGGAAATCGCTCACGGTTGGCTCGGGGCGAAGAGAATGCTTTTGCAGGTAAACGTATTATTCGAGGACGGAACGGAAACCGAGTTCCACTCGGCGGTAGGCAGCGGTTGGTGGGTTCGCGGCGGCGCGGTGAGAGAAAACAGCGTGTACGACGGCGAGACTTACGACGCGAGATACGAGGACGAGACTGCCCCCCATTGGGCTTCTACGGACTTCGAGCCTACTTGGGAAAACGGTTGGATGTACACCGTTTTCGCCGATATGCCCGCGGAAAATCTCAAACCGCAGAAAATCGAGCCGATAAGAGTATGCGACGAATATAAACCCGTCTCTTCGAGAGAGTATAACGGCTCGACTATCGTCGATTTCGGGGCGAATATCGCGGGTTTTTGCGAAATCGAAGTCGAGGGCGAAAGGGGAGCGGAAGTCACCCTTAAATACGGTGAAAGACTCGACGACAAGGGCGACGTCAACAGGCTGAACCTCAGAAGTGCGAAAGCGACGGACAAGTATATTCTTAAAGGCGAGGGCGTCGAGAGATATATGCCGAGGTTTACCTACCACGGTTTTCAGTACGCCAAAATAGAGATTTCGGGCAAAGCGACCGTTAAAAAGATAGTCGCGAAGCACGTTCATACCGACACGAAAATAGTCGGAAGTTTCGCTTGTTCGGACGAAAAACTCAATTATCTGCACAAAATCGCCGTCAGGACGGAGCATAATAACCAACATTCCATTCTGACCGATTGCCCGCAGAGAGACGAGCGTTTCGGTTGGCTCAACGACCTCGGAGCGAGACTATATCAGACCGTTTACAACTGCGATATGTCGGCGTTTTTCCCGAAATTTACCGCGGATATAACCGACACGCAACTGAAACTCGGCGAAATCGGAGACACCGCCCCCTTCTATACGGGCGGCAGACCCGCCGACCCCGTGTGCGTGGTCTACCTTATGATGCCCCTTTACTGCTATTCGCTTTACGGCGACGATTCGGTAATAAAAACGGAGTATAAGAACCTCAAAAAATGGGTTGATTTCCTGCTTTCCAAGACGGAAAACGGCATAATGACCTATTCGTATTACGCCGATTGGGTGAATCCGACCTGCTTCGGAGTGAAAGCGGACAATCTTTTCGTTTCCACGCTTTCCCTTTATTGGCACCTTAAACTTATGACGAAAATTTCGGAAGTTGCGGGCGAGAAAGAGGACGAGAAGTCCTACGCGGCGAGAGCGGAAGAGGTCAAAAAGGCGATTAACGCCAAGTATTATAACGAAAAAACTCATTCTTACGCGGGCGGTACTCAGACCGAAAACGCAATGCCGCTTACCCTCGGAGTCGCCCCCGAAAAAGACAGGGCGGCTATCGCGGAAAACGTGGCGAAAGACGTTATAGCGAGAAATTATCATTCCACTTGCGGAAACGTGGGTTACAGACACCTGTTCTACGTTCTCGGCGAGTTCGGTTATCAGGATATAGCGATTAAAATTCTCGAAAATCCCGAGTACCCCGGTTGGGGATATATGGTCGAGAACGGGGCGACCTCCGTATGGGAGAGATGGGAAAGCGAAATGTCCAACGAAATGGACTCGTTCGACCACCCGATGTTCGGCAGTTACGACGCTTTCTTTTACGCCTTCCTCGGCGGCATAACCGTGGACGACGGAGCGTTTGCGTGCGATAAAATCACGATTTCGCCCGTGAAGCCGTCGGGTATGACCTATGTTAATTGCAGTTACGAAACGGTCAGAGGCAAGGTCGTTTCCGATTGGAAACAGGACGGCGACAGTACCGTGTATCACGTCGAAATTCCTTGCGGAATAACGGCTCGTTTCAAGGCTCAGGGCGTTGAAAAAACTCTTACTCACGGAGTATACGACATTAAAATATAAGGCTATAAGTCGATAAACGCTATGTTTATCGACTTATAAATAAATTATGAACATTTCAGAGATATTGAAAAACGCCGATTTAAAGGCTTTTAAACCCGTTCCGTTCTGGAGTATAAACTCGAAACTCGAACGGGGCGAAATAGAGCGGCAGATTTCCGAAATGAGAAATTTCGGACTCGGCGGCTTCATATTCCACGCAAGGGCGGGACTTGAAACACCGTATCTTTCGGACGAGTGGTTCGATATGGCGGGAGTCGCTCTCGAAAAGGCGAAAGAACTCGGACTTAAAGTATGGCTGTACGACGAGTACGGTTGGCCGAGCGGTTTCGTCGGCGGTAAACTTTTAGAGAACGAGAACAACCGAGCGGGCTTCTTGCGTTATAACGTAAAGTCGACTTTCGACAGTTCGGCTTTCGCCGTATTCGTTAAAAATGGCGACGATTTCGAGCGGGTAGAAAGCCATGTTGCGGGAATAAACGAGTATCATACGATATATAAGTTGCTTTCCGACGCCTATTGTGATATACTGAACCCGAGAGTTACCGACCTTTTCATAAAGGAAACGCACGATAAGTATTACGAAAGGTTTAAAAATTCATTCGGAAAGGAACTCGCTGGCTTTTTCACCGACGAACCGCAATATTACCGCTACGAAACGCCGATTTCGTCCGTTTGCGAGGAAGAATATCGCAACGTATACGGCGAAAATCTGAAAGACGGACTTATTTGGCTCTTCGTTCAGAATGAAAAAGGTTATCCGTTCAGAGTTAAATATTATAACCTTTTAAACAAATTATATTGCGAAAATTACTACAAAAAACTTTACGCTTGGTGCGACGCCCGCGGCGTGTCGCTCACGGGACACAGCGTTGAGGAAACGTTTTTCTTCACGCAGATGTGGGGCGGGGCGGACTGCGCGACGAGTTATCTCTTCGAGCATATCCCCGCGATAGACAATTTAGCGAGAGACGGTACTGCGGAAATTTCTGCAAAGTCGATAGGCTCAGTCGCGGCTCAGATGGGAAAGAAACTCGTACTCACGGAAACGTTCGGTTGTTCGGGTTACGGCGTAACGCCGAAAGAACTTAAACTCATAGCGGATAAACAGTACGTTTACGGCGTAGACCTTATGTGTCAACACCTTTACAACTACACGTTTTCCAAACTCGGCAAGATAGATTGCCCGCCGTCTTTCGGCAGGCTTATGCCGTGGAAGTCCTCGTATAAGTCGTTTAACGACTACTTTTCAAAACTCGGGTATATGATTGCGAACTCGGAAGAGAAAACCGAAGTCGCCGTCGTAACGCCCATGGAAAGCATCTATCTCGACTATCTGAGACTTGACGAGAACAAGTCGAGGCTTGAAGTTGACGTCCCGTTTATAGGGCTTTTATCCGAACTTAAAAAACGCGGGGTCGCCTATCATTTTATAAACGAGAAGATAGCGGAAAAACTCGGACGAGTGGAAAACGGCAGATTTATCGTCGGCGAGAGGAGTTATTCTCAGGTCGTCTTGAATCCCTGTAAGGAAATGAAGAGTTCCACGCTTGCCCTTTTGAAAGATTTTTCCGACGATGGCGGCGAGATTTTCGGCAAAACTTTACCCGAATATATAGACGGAAAGAAAACGGCGGTCGAACTTACCGTAATTTCCGATTTCGATAAACTGAAAAAGCCGACCGATATTTCGTTTGACGGAGAGGTCGCGTATTCTTACAGGACAATCGAGAACAGAAACTTTGTTTTCGTCGTAAACGAGAGCGAAAAGCCCGTTACTATGACGACGGGAGAAAAGTTTTCCGAGTACGACCTTACGACGGGCGAATACTCTAGCGGCAAGACGAAAAACGTTATTCCCGCCCGCTCGGGCGTGATATTTGAACTCGGCGATATAGGGAAAAGCGAAGATTTATCGGCTTCTTCCGTTATCGTTCCCGAATACCTTTCGGCGGACGAAAACACGCTCGT
>CALGVF010000227.1 GCA_937920115.1 uncultured Clostridia bacterium | reverse complement strand
GGTAGGTATTGTTGCAGGGGCATCGACGCCCAACGAACAATCAATGGAGGTTTTCTTAAACATGTCAGAAAGTACAGAAGTAAAAAGTTCAAACACTATGGAAGAAGCGATGTCCGCTATGGGCGATAGCCAACCCAGATTCAGAATCGGTCAGAAAGTAGTAGCGACCATTTCCGCGGCGACGGACGACGGTCTCGCTTTGTATATCAACAATACGAAGAAAGAGATAATGCTCGCGAAAGACGAAATCGACTGCGAGAGTTATAACAAGGCTGATTATGCCGCTAAGGTTGGCGAAGATATCGAAGTTATGATAGTCGAACTTAACCCCGTTAAATTGTCCGAAAAAGCAATTAAAGAGCAGAAAGAAGAAGAGGAGTTCATCTCGAAAATCGAGGCGGGCGAAATCTTTACCGTTACCTGCACGGGTTCCAATAAAGGCGGTCTTACCGCGAAGCTCGGTTCTTACGACGTATTCATTCCGTCTTCTCAGATCAGAATCGGTTTCGTTAAAGACCTCGATAAATTCGTAGGCAAACAGTTGAGACTTAAAGCCGAAAAAGTTGAAAATCAAGGCAGAAGAAGACAGATCGTAGGCTCGCAGAGAGTAATTCTCGAAGCGGAAAAGGCTGAAAGAGACGCCGCCAGGGCTAAAAAAGAAGAGGAATTCTTCTCGTCTATCAACGAAGGAGACGTCGTTACCGGTACAGTTGTAAGATTTGCCGCTTTCGGTGCGTTCGTTGACGTAAACGGTTTCGATTGTCTCGCGCACATCTCCGATTTGTCTTGGACCAACGCTAAAACTCCCGCAGACGTTCTTGAAATCGGCAAGCAGTACGAATTCAAAGTATTGAAATGCGACAAAGAGACGAAGAAAGTTTCGCTCGGATATAAACAACTTCAACCGAAGCCGTGGCAACTTGCAGGCGACAAATACGCAATCGGCGAGACCGTAAAGGGTAAAGTCGTAAGAATAGTAAGTTTCGGCGCGTTCGTTGAAGTGGAAAAAGGAATCGACGGACTCGTTCACGTTTCTCAGATTTCTCACGAATGGCTTGAAAATCCCACCTCGGTACTTAAAGTCGGCGACGAAGTCGAAGCGAAGATTATCGATATGGACGTAGAGAAAGAGAAAATGACTCTTTCCATCAAGGCTCTTACTCCCGCTCCGGAAGGCGTATCTAAGCCGAGAAGAGACCGTAAAGAAGACGGCGAAGCGGAAGGCGAAGAAAAGCCGAGAAGAGCGAGAAGAGAAAAGCCCGTTGAAAACGACGACGAACCCAGAGAATGGAAAGAAGGCGGTGTAGACGGCATTTCGCTCGGAGATCTTCTCAACAAATAACACAGAATAATATAAAATTAACCGCATCGAAAGATGCGGTTTTTTATACGCTTTTTACTTGACAAACGGAACATATTTTGATATAATGCAGATACTGAATCGATGAGTTTTTCGGAGAGGAAGTCCATTAAAATTCTTTTGTCTTTCGCTGGCGAATTTCTCTTGCGATAGTCAAAACGGCTATATGTGACTTTTTTACGCATACTCATTTTCGGGTATGCGTTTTTTATAACAGTAAATATATTTTGGAGTTTATTATGAGAATTGCCGTAATAGGTATAGTAATCGAGAAAAACAGAAATTCCGCGGGGGCGGTGAACGCCGTTTTATCCGATTACGGAGATTATATCGTCGGCAGAATGGGAGTTCCCGACAAACAGGACGAAGTTTACGTTATTAGCGTTATCGTTAAGGCAACGAACGAAATTATTTCGGCTATAACGGGCAAATTAGGTAAAATCACGAATGTTATCGTTAAATCGGCGGTTACATCGTGTGAAATTAAGTAAATAAAGGAGTGTTTTCAAATGAAAAAATTACTATCAATCTTTTTGGCTGTCATTATGCTATTCGCAGTTGCTTCTTGCAATCAGAGCAGCGAGTCGGCAAGTGAAAAACCGTCAAATTCCGCAAGCGAAAACGTAAGTTCCGAAAATTCGGAAAGCGTTACGT
>CALGVF010000226.1 GCA_937920115.1 uncultured Clostridia bacterium | reverse complement strand
GACGGCATTTTATATACAGATAAAGCGAATAATCTTCGCGACGAGGCGTGAGCAATGAAAGTAATATATCTCGGAACTCCCGAGTTTGCGGTAAAGCCGCTCAAAAGCATAATCGAATCGGATAAGCACGAGGTCGTCGCGGTTGTAACTCAACCCGATAAGCCCGTCGGCAGAAAGGCGATAATAACGCCACCGCCCGTTAAAAAACTTGCGACCGAATACGGCATACCCGTTTTACAGTTCGAGAAGATACGAAACGGCGGGGCGGACGAACTCAAAAAATTCAACGCCAACATAATGGTGACTTGTGCATACGGGCAGATTTTATCGCAGGAGATAATCGACGTTTGCGAGTACGGCATCATAAACATACACGCTTCGCTTTTGCCGAAATACAGAGGAGCGGCTCCCATACAGTACGCCGTTATAAACGGCGAAAAGACTACGGGCGTTACGATAATGCAAACCGAAGCGGGAATCGATACGGGCGATATATTGGCGGCATACGAAACCGAGATAGGAGAAACGGAAACGGCGGGCGAACTCGCCGAAAGACTTTCGGAAATAGGGGCGAGTAAAATCTGCGAGGTTTTAACCGCTATCGAAGAGGGTAAAATACAGCCGAAAAAACAAAATCACGAAATTGCGACAGTCGTAAAAACTATCAAAAAATGCGACGCCGCCTTAGATTTTTCAAATAATTACGAAGCGGTTGCTCACTTTATAAACGGTATGAGTCCGTCGCCTGCGGCTTACGCTTACCTCGGTAATAAATCGTTCAAGTTTTACAGGGCGAGGGTGATTAGCGTAGGTAGCGGCGAAAGAAAATGCGGCGAGGTTATCGAAGCGGATAAAAGGCTTTTGATAGCGTGCGACGGCGGTGTGGTTGAAATTCTCGAAATTCAGGAAGAGGGCGGCAAGAGGCTTTCCGCAAGAGACTTCCTCAACGGCAGAAAACTGAAAGTCGGCGACTTACTCACGAAAGAAAAATGTTGAACGTTTTTTACGACAGTTACAAAATACTCACTTCGGTTTATTCGGACGGGGCGTACTTGAAACGGGCTATGACCGATACCTTTATCGAAGAGAAGAACAGACCGCATACGACGAAAATCTGCTACGGCGTTTTGGATAAAGATATCGAACTCGAATACGCGATAAACTATCTGTGCGACAAACGCCCCAAGCATGCTATAAGAACAATTCTTAAAATAGCATTCTATTCGATTAAGTATCTCGGAACCGCCCCTTATGCGGTGGTCGATACGGCGGTGGAACTCGTCAAGAAACTCGGCAAAGGCGGAACTTCGGGTTTCGTCAACGCGGTACTGAGAAAGTATATCAAAACCGATATACCGTTGCCGACGGACGAAACCGAGAGAATGTCGGTAAAATATTCTCTTCCGATATTCGCCGTAAAAAGGCTTGTGAGAGATTACGGCAAGGAAGAAGCCAAGGCTCTTTTTGAAACTCAGACCGAGAGAACGGCGGTAAGGTTCAACGCAGGTATCGACGGGGAGAAGTATCTCGAAGACAGGCGGTGGAACTTTGAAAAGACCCCGTTTTCAAACACGTTTTTCGTCAAGGGGTTTAAACGCGACGAGGACTTCGACAAAGGCGTTTATACCTTTCAGTCGATAGGGAGCGTTGCGATTTGCGAGTTGGTCGAGGGCGGCGAAAAGTTATTCGACGCATGTTCAGCCCCCGGCGGTAAAAGCGTAAATCTCGCGGACAAATTCGCTTCGGTTCTGTCGCAGGAATTACATTCCCACAGGGTCGAACTTGTTAAGGAGTACGCCGAGAGAATGGGTAAAAACAACGTTTTCGCGGTCGCGGGCGATTCTTCCGTTTATAGCCCCGAATACGAGGGGAAATTCGATGCGGTACTTTGCGACGTTCCTTGCAGCGGCTACGGCGTGATAGGCGATAACCCCGATATTAAACTTCGCAGAACGGACGAAGATATTAAGTCCCTTGTTAACGTGCAGCGGAAGATTTTAGAGACTTGCTCGAAATACGTAAAAGATGGCGGCAGTCTGTATTATTCGACCTGTTCGATATTCAAAGCCGAGAACGAGGAAAACTGTATCGACTTTTTGAAAAAACACTCGGAGTTCAAAGAGGAAAAGACAAACTCGTCGCTTTGTCATAAACAAATGAAAGTCGGCTCGTCGTTCTTTCCGAATATCTCATACGGAGCGGGTTTTTATATCTGCAAATTCAAAAAACAATGAAAGTATTACAAGATTTAAACGTTTCCGAACTGAAAACGCTTCTCGGGGAATACGGCGAGAAACCGTACAGAGCCGAACAGATTTTCAAAGGTCTTGCGGCGGGCAGGAACATTTCGGAAATTACCAACATATCGAAAGAACTCCGCGACAGACTTAAAACCGAGTATGCGGACGTTGCTGCCGAAATAATCGAGACAAAACGCTCGGAAATAGACGGCACCGAAAAACACCTCGTAAGGCTGTGGGACGGCAACGTTATAGAAACGGTCGTTATGAAATACAAATACGGCATAACTCAGTGCGTTTCCACGCAGGTCGGTTGCCGTATGGGGTGTGCGTTCTGCGCTTCGGGAATAGGCGGGCTCGTCAGAAATCTCACGGCGGGGGAGATATATTCCGAAGTCGCCGTCGTAAACAGACTGCTCGGCGGAACGATCGATAAAAGAAGCGTTACGAACGTAGTTTTAATGGGAAGCGGCGAACCTTTGGATAATTACGACGAAGTGATAAAGTTTTTAAGGCTTTTATCCGACGAAAAGGGACTTAACGTGTCGCCCCGAAACGTGAGTTTATCGACTTCGGGTCTCGTTCCGAATATGTACCGTTTGGCGGAAGAGGGGTTGGACGTAAATTTAACCGTATCGCTTCATAATCCGTTCGACGAAAAACGCAAGGAACTGATGCCGATAGCGAAGAAGTATAAGGTGA
>CALGVF010000225.1 GCA_937920115.1 uncultured Clostridia bacterium | reverse complement strand
TAATATCTACGCCCGCTTTTTTGAACTTGTCCGCGCAAGCCGCAGCCTCGGCAACTCTTCCGATAGTCGTGTCTGCGATAATTACTTTGACGTGTTCGCCGTTGGAATAAAATACGTTTTCTTCGATAAGTTTAGCGG
Organism: uncultured Clostridia bacterium; assembly: GCA_937920115.1. Lineage (GTDB taxonomy): Bacteria > Bacillota > Clostridia > Christensenellales > Borkfalkiaceae > UBA10281. The sequence goes on along the minus strand of CALGVF010000225.1, from coordinate 6,314 downwards.
CTGATTTCGCCATATTCATCGTTTGGTCTTCGAGCGACTCTCTGACCTTGATTTTTCCGCGTCTGCCGTCGATGGTGGGTCTTATACCGATAACGGGATAATCGCCAATAAGTCTTGATTTTGCCATTTTAAAAATTCCTCCGAATTTTTTATTTCAACATAATTATATACTTGAAAAAGAATAAATACTTGTGTTATAATATAAAAAAATATAATTATATTCAGATTTTGCGAGGAAACGTTCTGAATGAGTTTCAAAGAAGTAAAACTGCACGGGAGCGAGGATTTTCCGTTCGGACTATATCTGATCGACGGCAATCACCCGAAATACGAAATGGCGTTCCATTGGCACACGAGCGTGGAGATGATAAGGGTCATGAGCGGTTCGCTCGAAATCACGCTGAACAATAAAAAGTACGAGGCGAAAAGCGGCGACGTCGTTTTTATAAACAGCGAGGTCGTTCACGGGGCGACCCCGACGGACTGCGTTTACGAGTCTCGTTTTCCCTTTATCATATTTAAAAAGCGGCAACAGGTTCTCGAATTCGTTTATTGACAACCTCGTCGATAAGAACTGCCATCTGTTTCCGTTCCCGAAAGGCGGGGAGATAAAGGGTATCTCGGACAGACTTTTCGAGACGGTAAAAGAGAAGAAAAACGGCTATCAATTTATTACGATAGGGCTTGTTAACGAACTTATAGGCGAGTTTTTGCGTAGTAATCAGTATTCTTACGAGACGGAAGGGCTCGAAGGCTCGGACGACAGAAAAGTGCTGAAACTCAAAAATACGCTGTCGTTTATCCGCAATAATTTCGACAAGGAAATAACGCTCGACGATATGGCTTACGCCTCGGGTTTTTCCACGAAATACTTTTGTTCGTTCTTCAAGGAGATGACAGGAAAGACTCCCGTTTCGTATCTGAACTCGTACAGAGTGGAGAGGGCGTGCAGAAAATTGCTCGGCAGCGACATGACTATAACGCAGATTGCCTACGGTTGCGGTTTCAACGATTTGAGTTATTTTATCAAAACGTTCAAGGAAATAAAGAAATGTACCCCGAAATATTATCGGGCTAACATAGAATAATTTAAAAGGAGACAGAAAATGATTAACGATTTCACTTATTACAACCCGACGAAGATTTATTTCGGTAAGTCTTCGCTCAATAATCTCGAAGCCGAACTGAAAAATTACGGCAAAAACGTTCTTTTGGTATACGGCAAAAATTCGATTAAGAAAATCGGCTTGTACGACGAAGTAATAAAAACGCTCGAAAAATGCGGTAAAAACGTAGTCGAACTTGCGGGAATCAACGCCAACCCCCGTTATTCGCAGGTTTTAGAGGGCGGGAGACTTGTCCGCGAAAACAACGTGGATTTAATCTTGGCGGTAGGCGGCGGCTCGGTTATAGACTGCTCGAAAGCCATTTCGGTTTCCGCTTATGCGAAAGGCGACCCGTGGAAGAGATATTGGATAGATTTCGAGCCTGTCGATAATAAATTAGTACCCGTTGGGGCGATACTCACGATGACGGGAACGGCGAGCGAAATGAACGGCGGGTCTGGTAATTCCAACGAGGAAGAAAAAATAAAGACGGGCAGAGTGTTCGACGCTTCCGTGAACCCGAAATTTTCGATACTTAACCCCGAGTACACTTACAGCGTACCCGAAAGGCAGATGGTCAGCGGAATTTTCGATATTTTTTCGCACCTTATGGAGCAGTATTTTTCGGGCGACGACGACAACACGACCGATTACGTTATAGAGGGCATAATTAAATCGCTTATAAAGAGTTCAAAAATAGCGAAGAAAGACCCGAGAAATTACGAGGCGAGAAGCAATATAATGTGGTGCGCGACCTTAGGACTTAACACGATTACGGGCGTTTCAAAAACGCAAGATTGGGAAGTACACATGATAGAGCATCAGTTGGGAGCGTACACCGATTGTCCGCACGGACTCGGACTTGCCGTAATTTCCGTACCGTATTATAGGTATATTTATAAATACGGCTTGGACAAATTCGTTCGTTATGCAGAGAACGTATGGGGCGTATCGGCGGCGGGAAAGACGAAAGAAAATGTCGCTTTGGAAGGCATAGACAAACTCGCCGAATTTATAAAGGAAATGGGAATACCCGCGACTTTGAGAGAACTCGGAGCGACGGAAGAAATGTTGCCGCTCATAGCGAAAACGACCGTAAAAGGCGGCGGATATAAGCAGATGGACGAGAACGACATTCTGACGGTATTAAAAGAGTGCTATTGATTTTATAACCGAAAGATATATAAAAATACGGCGAACCCGCTTTATCGGGTTCGCCGTAGTCTTTTATAACTTTATAAGTGAAATTTAAAGTTTAAGGTTTATTTAACTATAAAGTTCACAAGTCTGCCTTTGACGACTATCGCCTTGACGATTTGTTTTCCTTCGACGATTTTCGCTATCGTCTCGTTTTCAAGGGCGATTTTCTTGATTTCTTCGTCGGTCGCTTCCTTTGAAACGATTATTTTACTCTTGACTTTGCTGTTTATCTGAACTGCGAGTTCGATTTCGTCTTTAACGAGAGCCGCTTCGTCGCAGGTCGGATAACTTTCGAGGAATACCGATTTGCTATTGCTTCTTTGCGACCACAACTCTTCCGCGAAGTGAGGGCAAGCGGGAGCGAGAAGGAGTATAAGCGTATCGGTAACTTTTCTTAAAAGTCCGTCCTTTCTGTTCGGAAGCGAATCGTATTTGTAAATCGCCGTGACGAATTCCATAAGTCTCGCGACAGCCGTATTGAACGAAAACGAGTTCATATCCTTGTCAACCGACTTCACGCAATAGGCTTCCGCATAGAGAAGTTCTTTGTCGTCTTTTGTCGAATATTCCTCTTTAATCGACTTATAGCCGCTTGTTTTCGTTACGATGCGTTCGATACGCTCGATAAATTTCGCTATCGACTTTATGCCGTTGTCGTCCCATGGACCGCCTGCGGTGTAGTCGAAACCGAACATAAGGTACATTCTGAAAACGTCCGAACCGTAAGTATCTATATACGAGTCGGGAGAAACGACGTTACCTCTCGACTTGCTCATTCTCATTCCGTCGGGTCCTAAAATTATGCCCTGATGGGTAAGAGATTTGAACGGTTCGTCGAATTTAAGATAGCCCATGTCTCTGAGGGCTTTCGTGATAAAACGAGCGTAGAGAAGGTGCATGCAAGCATGCTCGGGACCGCCTACGTATTTGTCTACGGGGAGCATCTTGTTGATTATTTCGGGGTTGAACGGCATATCCGCGTTTTTGCTGTCGGGGTATCTGAGATAGTACCAACTCGAACACACGAACGTGTCGAGCGTGTCGGGGTCTCTCGTCGCCTTGCCGCCGCACTTCGGACAGGTCGTATTCATAAACGACTCGCATTTCGCAAGCGGAGACTTGCCGTCGGGCTTGAACTCGACGTCTTTCGGCAGAAGAACGGGCAAATCTTTATAAGGAACGGGAACAATTCCGCATTTTTCGCAGTAAACGACGGGAATGGGAGCACCCCAATATCTCTGACGAGAAACGAGCCAATCGCGGAGCCTGTAATTTACTTTATGCTGACCTTTCGACTCGGCGTAAAGTCTGTTTAAAATAGCCTTTCTCGCCTCTTCGGAAGTGAGTCCGTCGTATTCGAGACTGTTGACTAAAACGCCGTCTTCCACGTAGGGGAGAACGGTGTCGCCCTTCGGATTGTGAACGACGACCTGAACGGGCAGGTCGTATTTTTTCGCGAAAGCGTAGTCTCTCGCGTCGTGAGCGGGAACGCCCATAACCGCCCCCGTGCCGTAGGAATAGAGAACGTAGTCCGCGGCGTAAATGGGAACTTTTTTGCCGTTTACGGGGTTAATCGCATACGCCCCGATAAATACGCCCGTCTTTTCGCGGGTAGTCGAAAGCCTTTCGATTTCGTCCGTTTTTGAAGTGTCCTCGATATATTTTAAAACCGCGGGTTCGGCTTTTTTCGTCATGAGTTTTTTGACGAGCGGGTGTTCGGGGGCGAGTACTACGTAAGAAACGCCGAAGAGAGTGTCCGCTCTCGTGGTGAACACCTTAAATTTGTCGCCGCTTTCGGCTTTGAAAACTATTTCGCCGCCCGTAGACTTGCCGATCCAATTTTTCTGCATCGCCTTGGTCTTTTCGGGCCAATCGAGACCGTCGAGTTTATCGAGAAGTTCCTCGGCGTAGTTCGTGATTTTGAAGAACCATTGCGTGAGGTCTCTCTTTACGACCTGAGTTCCGCACCTTTCGCAGTGTCCGTCTACGACCTGTTCGTTTGCGAGAACGGTATTGCAACTCGGACACCAATTTACGGGAGCCTCTTTTCTGTAAGCGAGACCGTTTTCGTAAAGTTTAAGGAAGAGCCACTGAGTCCATTTGTAATAGTCGGGCATACAGGTTTTGATTTCGGCGTTCCAATCGAACATCGCCCCCATTTTTTTGAGTTGCCCTTCCATTGTTTCGATGTTGGCGAGAGTGGAAATTTCGGGGTGAACGCCCGTTTTTATCGCATAGTTTTCAGCGGGCAGACCGAACGCGTCGAACCCCATAGGCTCGAAAACCTCGTGGCCTTTCATTTTTTTGTAACGGGCGAAACTGTCCGTTAAGCCGTAGTTGTACCAATGACCCAAGTGTAATTTGGAAGCCGACGGGTAGGAAAACATTTCGAGACAGTAAAACTTTTTGTCGATATTCTTCTTATCGAACGCGTAGAGTTTTTCCTTTTCCCATTTTTGTTGCCATTTGGCTTCGACGGATTTCATATCCATAAAATATAGCCTCCTTAATCGAACGTATATACCTTAGCATTTTAGCACAAACAGAAAACTTTTTCCACTTTTTTAGGGGCGTTTTCAAATAAAAATATATTTTTATTTCTTTTTTGGAGAGTCGAGAAAAAGCGTAGACTTTTTTTTCGCGTTGTGATATTATTATCGGGCGATAAAAAATATGCAGGATAGAGTATGGTAAACGATACCGAAAACAAAGAGAGTACAGAAAAGGAAGAAGTCAAAGCCTCGGAGGGGTCGTACACTTTCTTTCCCGAAAAGGAAATAGTTAAATATTCCGTAACGAAAGACGATTGGGTAATGCCCGTAAACAAAAAGAAGAAGTATTTATCTTCGGCGATATACGTATTTTTAGCGGCGTTTTTCTACGCTGCGGGGTTTCATTATTTCGTGTCTCCCTGTTCGTTCGCTCCGGGGGGAATAGGCGGTATAGTGGCAATGGTTCAGCACGCCTTGGGAACTGCCTCGGCGTCTAGTCAGATACTTCAAAAATACAGTTCGTTCTTGTTTATACTTTGCAATATACCGCTCCTTATCCCCGCCTATAAGTTGTTAAACAAGGAATTTGTGTATAAAACGGCAATAGTTGCGGTACTCATTGCCGCCATAACTTTTTTGCTCGATAACGTTTTAGACAAGGATCTTACGAAGTTCTCGATTATGGGTCGGGAGGGAAAAACTCCGGATATGGGAACAAGACTTCTTGCGTCCTTTATCGGCGGAGCGGTCTGCGGGTTGTCGCTCGCGTGCGCCTTAAAGACAAATGCGTCTACGGGCGGAGCGGATATAGTCGGAGCAATGATACAGAAGAAGAATCCGCATAGAAGTATAGCGTCTATGATATTTGCCGTAAACGGGGTTATTTTCGGGGTGTCGGTGTTCGTATATAACGAAGATCTTATACCTGTGTTTTTGTCGCTCATTTACACATATACTGCGACAAAGACTTGCGACTTTATAATGTACGGAGCAAAGAGCGCTCTTAAATTCGAGGTAATAACGGAACACGCGGAAGAAATATCGAAAGAGATAATCGAAAAACTCGGACATGCGGTTACGGTAACGCCTGCGGAAGGAATGTTCGAGCATAAGAACAAAGTGCTTTTGATATGCGTAATAAAGCCAAGACAGACGGCGAAATTCCAAGAAATAATAAGTCGTTATCCCGAGACTTTCGCTTACGTAGGAACTGTGAGCGAGGTAATAGGTAAATTCAACTCGTACGGGAGAAAGGATAAACGTTAAGTTTCACTCTAGTCTTACGAGTTTTCATAAAACCACAAAGAGTGCGGGTCAGGCGTTACGCCTGACCCGCACTCTTTGTGGTGGGTGATAAGAGACTCGAACTCCCGACTTCTTCCATGTGACGGAAACACTCTACCAACTGAGTTAATCACCCTTATTAAATTTTATCGGCGGCTTTCGCCGATTCGTGCAAACTTTTGTTCCGCTTCCCTGAGGAGTCCGCTCCACTCGTCCGAGAAAAACAAGCGTT